>DATING010000505.1:0-1879 GCA_035474555.1 Longimicrobium sp.
GAGCGGAGGGGATGAATCGCGCCGGCAGCAGGCGGCCCCTCCCCGCTCGTTCCTCGCGGAGAGGGGAGAAAACCGGCCCGTGCACGAGATATGGCCGGCGGCGTGGCACTCGCCCATGACGGACAGTCCGCGCAGGCGGACTTCGTGTGGTCGTTGCGGCGAATTCATTCGCTCTGTGCGGGCATGCACCCACCACCTGCGCCGCTCGCAGGCACAAGGAAGCGGGTGAGCCGCGTTCAGCTCACCCGCTGTCTATTCCTCAAGGGGCCCTGCGGCGGCGTGCTTCAGGCCGCGCGGGCGCCGGGCTTCCAGCGTCCAAAGGGCAGCGACGGCGCGGGCGCGTCCTCGCCCCCCCACACAAAGGCGATGCTGCGCGGCCGGCGCGGCGCCGGCGTGTTGTCGTGCACCACGATACCCACGGCGGGGTTTTCCCGGTCTGACGGCAGGATGCCGGCGAAGATGTCGTCGTTCAGCATGGGGCAGGGGCCTTCCGGAGAAACAGCTCCCGCGCCGGAAGGGCGCGGTTGGGCAGACCCTGTGCACGTGCCATACCTCGCCACGACCCAAACGTAAACGGCCGCCCCGCAATGGTTTGCGCGGGCGGCCGCCGCTACGTCGTCACACTGTGCGTGTCAGTCCGTCACATGGGTGTAACCTATCCGACACACGCCAGGCGCTCGGGCTCTTCCTCGTCCGCGGCCACCCGCGCGGGGCGCGGCGCCGCCACGGGGGACTGCGCCACGAACCGCTCGGGGAGCGGAAACGAGATCACGGACGGCGTGGAGGTGTGCTGCGCGCACCACGCGCGGTAGCCCGGCAGCTTGAGCATCCGAAAGATGCGCCGGTCCATCGCGTTGCACAGCAGGATCTCGGTGAGCTGGTATTGCCCGCCGTCGTTTACCCGGAGGTCCGTCACCACCTCGTCTGCCATGGACAGCAGCTGGGCGCGCGGAATCCGTTCCTTGAACTCCTCGATCTGCTCCTCCACCCAATCCACGTAGGCGCGGCGAAGCGAGCGCGGCGTTGCGGAGCCCATCGGTGTTCCTCCGGGGCGCGGGGCCGGGTTCTGCGTGATCGGCAAACGACTTGTGGAGTGGTGGCGCGATAAGGACGGATCCGACTGCAGCGTCAAGTTAGACTCCATGGCGCACAAGCGTCAAGTCTTTCGTATCCCGAGCCTTTTCAACGCCGGGGTGCAGACGGCGCAGAACGCGGCCCCTTTGAGGTCGGTGTCCGCAATGTGGAGCGATGGGTACATGACGCAGGATGTGCGCCGACAGTGCTCCATGCCTGCCAGGTGCCCCAATTCATGGAGCGCCTCCGTCAGCAGCCGCGCGCGCAGGACGTCCGAATCCGCACCGGATCCGCTCCGCAGCGGGGCCAGCCCCACCACGCAGCAGCACCCGTTCAGCTCCGCCTCGCCGAACACGCGCCCCACCCCCGCCGCGCAAAGGCCGGCATCCGCTATTGCCAGCGTCCAGCGCGGCACGTCGCGCCGGCGGACGGGGCCGCGCCGGTCGATCAGCGCGTGCATCAGGTAGATGGAGCGGTACAGCCCCGTCGCCGGGTCCCTCCACGCCTCGTCCAGCGGCACCGCGGGCGCCACGTGCCATTGCAGCCCGAGCGCCGCCTCCAGGTCCGCGCCCAGGGTGCGCAGCAATGCGCCGTCCACCGCGCCGGCGGGGACGATCTCCAGCAGGGGAGGCGGCTTGCGGCGGCGCGGAAGGGCGCGGCGAAGGGGGCCGAGGTTGAGCACACGCGGCGCGAATGCAGGGAGCGGGCCGGGGGGCGAGCGGTGGCGGCGCGGTCCTCCCGCGGGGGCCCTCCCCCGGCCTCGCTTAGGCTCGTCCACCCCCTCCCGCAAACTGCGCGGGAGGGG
>DATING010000506.1:0-9183 GCA_035474555.1 Longimicrobium sp.
ATCGGCGGGCGGAACGGCGCTGGCGATCGCGCGCATCGCATCCTGCGCGAGCGTCGTCACGTCCTCCTCGTACGCATCCGCATCTTCATCCGCCGTCTCCTGCGTGTCCGGCGCTTTGGCGACGCTGGGCGCCACCGGCTCGGGCGCGGCGACGGGCACCGGCATCGCGACGACGACGGGCGCGGACGGGAGCGCGGCGGGGGCGGAGACGATGGCCGGCACGGGGAGGGCGGGGGTCTCCGCGTGCGGCGGGCTGGCGAGGTCGGCGATCAGGTGCGCGGCGAGGTCGCCGGCTTCGGGCCAGCGCGAGGCCGGGTCCGCGGCGAGGGCGCGGCGGACCGCCTGGGCCACGTGCGCGGGCAGGTCCGGCCGCGCCTCCAGCAGCGACGGCGCCACGACGGCCTGGCCGCGCGCCATCTGCAGAAGCAGCTGGGTCCAATCCGCCGGGAGCCCCGCGAACACCTCGTACGCAATCACGCCCAGGCTGAACACGTCCGCCGCGGACGTCAGCTCGCGCGCGCGCCGCAGCCGCTCGGGGGACGCGTAGCGGGCCGTGGCGCGCGGGGGCGGCGCGCCGGCGGGGTTCAATCCCAGCCCCAGCACCTGCACCCGCAGCCGCCCCTCGTCGCGCGACAGCCACAGCACGCCGGGGTGCAGGTCGCCGTGCACCAGCCCCGCGCGGTGCGCCGCCGCCATCCCCGCCGCCGCCTCCTGGATCATCCGCAGCGCCAGCGGCAGCGGAGGCGCGCCGCGCTGGGAGAGCAGCGCCGCCAGCGACCCGCCCGTGCCCAGGTCCGCCACCACGAACTCCGTCGCCAGCTCCGCGTCGCTGCCAAAGTCCAGCACGCGCGCCACGTTGGGATGCACCAGGCGCGCGGCGGCCTTGCCCTGCTGGGCCCCGCCGGCCCCGCCGGCCTCGGCGGACGGGAGCGCGCGCAGCGCCACGGCGCGGTCCAGGCGCGTGTCGGCGGCGCGGTAGACGGCGCCGGTTCCGTCGCCGGCGAGCGATGCTTCGATGCGGTAGCGGCCGGCGACCAGCGTGCCGGCGGCGAGGGTTCCGGTGCTCGACATGCGAGATCAGCCCGGGAACGGGGTGAGCCCGGCGGGCGCGGGTGCGCTGGCCGAGTCGGGGTGGATGTGCGGCGCGCCTGCGAAATCCGCCGGCCGCGCCTGTCAGAACCAGGAGTCAGACAGGGCCGCCCAGCGCGGATGATGCTCGCGCGACTGCTACAACGGGGAGCGGCACTGTTTGGGTTGGAGGGGGCAAGGTAATGCGCTGCACGGACTTGGTCAACCTTCTTCGTGTCGGCAGCCGTGTGTGTCAGATGCAAAGCTTCGACACTTTTCCGCCCTGGCCCCCGTAGTGTCCCCTACGGGTGTCCCACGCGCGGGCCAATCGTCCTCCCAGGGGACGGGTGATGAACGGCCGCGGGGAGCCCAACTGTCAGGAATCCAAGCGTTTACGCGTTTCATCCGGTCGGCGGATGCGCGGGCACGCCCGATGCCTTGAAGGGATAGCAGTGGCGCCCAGGCCGGGTGCCGGAAAGGGAGACGGACATGGAGATCCTTCGTCGGTTCCTGGAGACCTCGCCCACGCGCTACCAGGCGTACGTGGCCCTGCAGTGCGCGCTCATGCGGCGGCACATGAGCCGCGGCGGCAGCCCGGAAGACTTCTGCGAGCGGCTGGCGCCCGCGTTTCACCGGCGGTACGCGCCGGTCCTGCTGGATCGTACCGCCCGTTGAGAGGGCGAGAGGTCATAGTTCGTGCGAAAGCCGCCCCGGTGACTCCGGGGCGGCTTTCGTTTGTACGGCGGAACTGCGGGTTACAGGGGACAGGTTACAGGGGATAGCCTGCAACGGCGGCACGTACCCTGTTCGAAGTGTACACCCCCTCCCGCGCAGTTTGCGGGAGGGGGTGTACGAGCCTGAGCGAGGCCGGGGGAGGGCCCCGGCGCGAACGCCGCATCAGCCCCACTCCCGCACTAACGCACTGCCGCACTCACGCACTTCCGTCCGTCCGTCAGTACGCCTGGTCCTCGGTCGTCGCGGCGCTGGTGGCCTCGAACTTGGCGGCCATGCGGGCCACGTGCACGTCCAGCTCGCGCGTCGCCAGCTTCGCCGTCAGCTCCGCCAGCACCTCGTCCACGGGGAGCACGCGCTGCTCCTTGACCTTGTGGCGGCGCACGGCGGCCGTGCCCTGCTCCTGCTCGCGCTCGCCCACGACGAGGATGTACGGCACCTTGGCCTTTTCCGCCTGGCGGATGCGGTAGTTCAGCGACTCGTACTGCTGCACCTCGGCCCGGACGCCCGCCCGCCGTAGCCGCCGCGTCACCTCCTCGGCGTACTCCAGGTGCTTTTCGTCGCTGATGGGCAGCACCACCGCCTGCACCGGCGACAGCCAGGTGGGGAACGCCCCCGAGAAGTGCTCCACGATCACGCCGATGAAGCGCTCGATGCTGCCAAAGATGGCGCGGTGGATGACGATGGGCATCTGCCGCGTGCCGTCCTGCGCCGTGTACTCCAGGTCGAAGCGCTGCGGCAGCTGAAAGTCCAGCTGGATGGTGCCGCACTGCCACTTGCGCCCCAGGCTGTCCTGGATGCTGATGTCGATCTTGGGCCCGTAGAACGCGCCGTCGCCCTCGTCGATCCAGTACTCGCGCCCGGACCCGTCCAGCGCCGACTTGAGCGCATCCTCCGCCGCGTTCCACTGCTCCGCCGTGCCCATGGACTTTTCCGGGCGCGTGGAGAGCTTCATGGAGTACTCCAGCCCAAAGACGGTGTAGAAGCGATCCACCAGCTGCAGCAGCTCCCGGATCTCGTTCTGCACCTGCTCGGGCGTCAGGAAGATGTGCGCGTCGTCCTGCACGAAGCTGCGCGTGCGCATCAGCCCGTGCAGCGCGCCCGTGACCTCGTTGCGGTGCAGCACCTGGCTCTCGGCTACGCGCAGCGGCAGGTCGCGGTAACTGTGCGACTGGCTCTTGAAGTAGAGCATGGTGTCCGGGCAGTTCATCGGCTTCATGACGAAGTCGGGCTCGCCCGCCGCGTCGCGCACGATGAACATGTCGTCCTGGTAGTGCTCCCAGTGGCCGCTGGTCTGGAACAGGTCCGGCTTGTACAGGATGGGATTCAGGATCTCCACGTACCCGTACTCCGGCATCAGGTCGCGCCAGAAGCGCCCCAGCTCGTTGCGCACCAGCAGCCCCTTGGGGTGCCACAGCGCCGACGCGGCCCAGGGATGGAAGCTGAACAGGTCCAGCGTGGTGCCCAGCACGCGGTGATCGCGCGCCTTGGCCTCCTGCACGAACGCCAGGTAGTTCTTCAGCGCGTCGCGGCTCTCCCACGCCGTGCCCGTCACCCGCTGCAGCGACGGGTTCTGCTCGCCGCGCCAGTGCGCCGGCGACGATGCCAGCAGCTTGACGTTCTGGCAGAAGCCCGTGTCGGGCACGTGCGGGCCGGCGCACAGGTCCACGAAGTCGCCGTTGCGGTAGAACGTGACCGTCTGGTCCGCCAGCCGCTCCAGGATCTCCAGCTTGTACTGCTCGCCCTTTTCCGTGAAGAACGCCACCGCCTCGTCGTGGGGGATGACGGCCACCTCGAAGCGCTGCCGCTCCTTGGCCACCGCCTGCATCCCCTCCTGCACCTGCTCGATCTCTTCCGGCGTGAGCGGCGCGTCCAGCTTTACGTCGTAGAAGAAGCCGTGCTCCGTCGCCGGCCCGATGGCGAAGCGCGCCTCGGGGCGAATGTGGCGCAGGGCCGTCGCCATTACGTGCGCGGACGAGTGGCGGATGCGCCGCAGCTTTTCATCCGCCGGCAGCGCCTTGAACTCGTCCAGCGCAATCGGCTGCCACGCCTGCTCCTGCAGCCAGCGATCCCAGTCTTTCATCGGATTGATCCGTTCGTGATGATCTGTATCGATTCACGGCCCGCACGGCCGCACGTCGTCGTCTTTTTCGATGCGCGGGGACGATAATGGAACCCGCTCCTCCGCGCCACCGGGATTCACCGCCTCGCCCGTGGCCCAGGCGCCGGCAAAGTTGGGCAGAGCGAATGAATTCGCCGCAACAACCACACGAAGTCCGCCTGCGCGGACTGTCCGTCGACGGCGAACTGCCACGCCATCCCCGGCCGTTCGTCCGCGCCGGGAGGTGGCCGCCGCGCACGTTCTCCGCCGCGCCTCCGCGACTTCCGCTCCTCCGCTCCTCCTCCGCGTGAAGCGGCGTAAGACCCGGCCCGAACGAAAGAAGCCGCCCCGGTGCAGGAGGGCGGCTTCGTCGGTTCCGGCAGTCAGCCGTGGCTCACCCGGCCGCGCGGGCGAGCTCCGCCGGAAGCCCCGTCGTCGTGCCCGTCGTGTGCTGGTGCAGCAGGCGCACGTAGAGGTCGGCGATGGCCGGCCAGCTGAAGTGCGTGGCCGTGTGCGCGGCCGCCCGGCGCGACGCCTCGGCGCGCAGCGCGCGGTCCGCCCGGTAGCGCAGGACGTGCTGCTCGAAGGCGGCCGCGTCCTGGCTGGGCACCAGGTGGCCGTTCTCGCCCTCGCGGATCACGTCGCTGATCCCCTCCAGGTCCGCCGCCAGCACCGGCACGCCGCACATCCCCGCCTCGAGCATCACCACGCCGAAGCCCTCCATGTCGCCCTTCACGGCCACGTTGGGCATCACGAACAGGTCCGCGCCGCGGTACAGCTTGCCGAGCATCTCCTCGGCCACCTTGCCCAGCATGCGCACGTTGCGGTGCAGGCCGTGGCGCTCGATGGCTTCCTGGATGCGCGGCGTCATGGGCCCCTCGCCCGTGACCAGGTAGACCACGTCCTTCGGCAGCCGCGGCATCACGGTGTCCGTGAACCACTGGAAGCCCTTGCGCTCCTGGTGCCGCCCCACGCTGACGAGGATGAGCGCATCGTCGGGGATGGTGGCCGGCGACTCGCCGATGGCCCGCAGCAGCTCGCGGCGGGCGGCGGCGCGGTCGCGGGGCGCGTTGAACAGCACGTTGTCGGCGCCGCAGGGCACCACGTGCGTGCGCGAGGCCGGAAGTCCGCGCTGCAGGCACTCGCGCGCCGTGGCCCGGCTGATGGGAAACACCACGTCCAGCGACCGCAGCACCTTTTGCACGTACCACTGGTAGCCCACGGTGGGCAGCGTCACGTCGCGCCCCACGGGGACGGCTGCGATGATCGCGCCGGCCTTGCGGATGGCGCGCCGCAGCACCGGCGTGAGCGACGCCGTCACCATGGACGAGTGCAGCACCACGTCGATGCGCTCGCGCTTCACCACGGCGGGGATCTGCCGCAGCAGGCCGGCCATGTACCCGGGCATGCGGTACGGCGTGGCCTTCCACGACGTCTCCAGCACCAGCGAATGCAGCTCCACCGCCGGGTGCTCCGCCAGCGCGGCGTGCAGCCCCTGCGCAAGCCGCTGCATGCCCCCCACGTTGCTCAGGGGGTCGCCGGGAAGCGCGAACGAGTGCGAGACGTAGAGAATGCGCAAAGGCGGCTCCGTCGGGGCTGCGATGCAGGGTAAGTGCATGAAAGCCCTAAGTATACACAAACCGGTGCAGGGCTGTCCAGCTTCCCGTGATACGCCGCGGTCCGCGGGGAAGTTTCTCCGCGGGGGATGGGCTCCCGAGATGGCGGACTTCTACGGCCGCCGCTCCGCGGGCGCCCTCACCCCCCGGACCCCTCTCCCGCAAACTGCGCGGGAGAGGGGGAGCACTGCATTCGTGCAGGATGGCCGGCTCCCTGCACCGGCGGAGGGCCCCCTCCCCCCGGCCCCCTCCCCCGCTTCGCGGGCAGGAGGGGGAGAACTTCACCTCCCCTCGGCCCCCGTGCCGGCGTGGCACTCGCCCGTGACGGACAGTCCGCGCAGGCGGACTTCGTGTGTTCGTTGCGGCGAATTCATTCGCTCTGTCCAGGCTCGGCCCGGGCTCGGCCCCTGCCTCTGTCCTCTCCCGCCTCGCCCGATCTCAAGCGAATCGAATCAGCGCCCGCCCCTACGCCGCGACCTCCACCTCCACCGCGTTGTCGTAGAACGTGGCCCCGCCGCCCATGTCCGTCACGCGCTGGGAGGTGGTGTCGTTCACCGTCCGCCCCTCCTCCGATATCAGGGCCCAGCGCACGCCGTAGCTCACCGCGATGCCGGGCCGCACATCCTCCGTGACCACCGCGCGGCCAAAGAAGTGGCCGCGGTCGTTCCAGCAGCGCAGCCGGTCGCCCTCGCGCACGCCGCGTACGGCGGCCTCGTTGGGGTGCAGCAGCAGCTTGGCCTCGCCCGCGGCCTGGGCCAGCTTGGGCACGTTGTGGAACGTGCTGTTCATCAGCGGATGCTCCGGCGGCGACAGCAGCATCAGCGGAAAGCGGGCCGCACGCGCCGGGTCCGCCTCCGCGCTCTCCGCCGGCGGGATGTACGACGGCACGGAATCCAGCCCCAGCCGCTCCAGCTCCGGCGCCACCAGCTGGATCTTGCCCGTGGGCGTGTTGACCCGCGGCTCCGCGTACGGACGGAAGTCCGCCGGGACGTTCAGCCGCGCGTATCCCTCCTCCGCCAGCCGCTCGAAGGTGATCCCCTCCAGCACGGGGTGCGCGGAATCCAGCGCCTGGCGGATGAGCGCCACGTCGTCGTCCGCGAACTCCGGGTCGTCCAGCCCCATCCGCCCCGCGATCCGCCGGAAGATCTCCGTGTTGGGGAGCGACTCGCCCACCGGCGCGATGGAGGGACGGTTGAGCGTGAGGTACAGGTGTCCGTACGCCGCGTGGATGTCCCAGTGCTCCAGCTGCGTGGTCGCGGGGAGCACCCAGTCCGCGTAGCGCGCCGTGTCCGTGACGAAGTGCTCCATCACCACCGTGAACAGGTCGTCGCGCAGCAGGCCGCGCCGCACCTGCCCCAGGTCCGGCGCCACCGCCGCGGGGTTGGAGTTGTAGCAGATGAACGCCTGCACCGGCGGCCCGCCGACCCCCGCGTCCGGTTCCGTGAGCGCTTCGCCCAGCCGGATCATGTTGATGGTGCGCGTGCCGGGCGGGATCCACTCCGGCCGCTGCAGCGCGGTGCCGTTCAGCTTGAACGCCCCGCTCGTGGACAGCGTCGCCCCGCCGCCCAGGTCCCGCCACGCGCCGGTGACGGCGGGGAGGATGGAGATGGCGCGCACGGCCATCCCCCCGCCCGCGTGCCGCTGCAGCCCGTAGTTCAGCCGGATGAAGCTGGGCCGCGCCGTGGCGTACTCGCGCGCCAGCAGCTCGATGCGCTCCGCCGGCAGCCCCGTCGTTGCCGCCGTGCGGGCGGGTGTCCACTCGGCCGCACGCCCGCGCAGCGCGTCCGCGCCGACGGTGTTGTCCCGCAGGTAGTTCGCGTCTTCCAGCCAGTCGCGGAAGATCACGTGCATCAGCCCCAGCGCCAGCGCCGCGTCCGTCCCGGGGCGGATGGGCAGGTGCTCGTCGCACTGCGCCGCCGTGCGCGTGCGGATGGGGTCGATGGCGATGATGCGCGCCCCCGCCTCGCGCGCCCGGCGCAGGGCCGGCCACAGGTGCGGGTTGCTGGTGAGCGTGTTGGTGCCCCACAGCAGGATGAAGCGCGCGTGCTCCGCTTCGGTCGGCGTGGGCCCCATCCGGTCGCCGTAGGTGGCCGCCCACCCCGCGCTCCCCGCCGCCGCGCAGATGGTGCGGTCCAGCAGGCTCGCCCCGATGCGGTGGAAGAAGCGGCGGTCCATGGACTCGCCCTGCACCTTGCCCAGCGTGCCGCTGTACGAATACGGGAGGATCGCCTGCGGCCCGTGCTCGCCGTGGCGGATCTCGTTCAGCCGCCGCGCGATGTCGTCCAGCGCCTCGTCCCACGTGGCCGGCTCGAAGCGCCCCTCGCCCTTGGGGCCCACGCGGCGCAGGGGGACGGTGAGCCGGTCCGCGTGGTAGGTGCGCTCCACGTAGCGGTTCACCTTGGTGCACAGGAAGCCCTGCGTAACCGGGTGGTCCGGGTCGCCCTGCACGCGCACGGCGCGGCCGTCCTGCACGTGCACCAGCATGGCGCACGTGTCCGGGCAGTCGTGGGGGCACGCCCCGCGCACCACGCCCGTCTGCATCAGCGGCTGAGAGCCGATCTGGATCATAGGAAACTCACCAAGAGGACCACGCCTTCACGCCTGCGACCGATGAAGATAACGGCAGACGGGTGAGGCGGCGATTCGGTCCTGGGTGGCAGCGGCTACGGCACGTCCGGCGTGTCGTTCGGAAGTGCTGGCTCTTCGCTGTATCCGCCGCGCTCCTCCTGTTCGCGATACCTTCGTGCGATCTCGACAGGGACGGCCTGGATGCGGGCACGAATGTCCGCGCGCCAGGTCGGATCGACGTCTGGAGGAAGCTCCGCCTCCACGTTCACCAGGAGCGCGCAGAAGTCATCGTGCCCGAGGTGGAGCGCCTGGTCTTCGAGATCGTCGAGCCGCTTTGGTACGGGAGGCGGCCGCCAGTCCGCAGCAGCAGCCTCTCTCTTCGCCCGCATCTTCTCCAGCACCACCTCCATCGGGATCCACTCCGCTTCTCCCGCGTCTGCCTCCTTCAACCGTCGCTCCACCTCGGCGCCCCACGACGCCATTATCTCTTCGTAGCTTTCGTGGGCGACGAGCAACCGTTCCAACAACGCTGCCCGTTTCTCGGCCGGGTGCCGGCGAACCCCTTCCTCCAAGCGCTCGCGCCAGTCTTCGATCAGCTCCATCGCAGGCTCCTGTGTCAGCTGGTTAACGGAAACCAGAGGCATGGCTTAAAGGAGCGATACGGTTCACAGCGCCATGCGGTCGAGCATATCCAGCACCTGTTCAGCGGCCACGGTCTTCATGCGTCCCGCCTTGATCTCATCGATGATGCGGTGGTGATCCTCGATGTCGGCAGGATCGATCTCGTCGGAGTACAGCCTGTCTTCCACCTGCTCCAAATCTGAGAGGCGGTCGTCTCGCGAGAGGTCCAGTGCGGCGGCATCGAGTTCTGTGACAGGCTTGGGCTTTCTTTCCTCGGCCATTTCTACCCCTCCTCAGGCAGCTACTTATCGATCCCGATCGAAGCGTTCGTGCCAGAACGTGGGGGCGCGGCTATGGTGATATAGTGCGGAGATCACTACCTCATCGGTCCCAACGGAGTAGATAAGGCTGTAGGGATAGCCATCCACGACATGCTCGCGGGCCGTCTTCCCCGCGGACTTTCCCGTGAATGGGTGT
>DATING010000507.1:0-4473 GCA_035474555.1 Longimicrobium sp.
GCCGGCACAGCGCCGGAAAGATGGTTGGACTGCGGAAGTGCGAAGGTGCGAAAGTGCGAAAGTGCGAAAGTGCGAAAGTGCGAAAGTGCGAAAGTGCGAAAGTGCGGCGCCGGGTACCGTAATTGTTTTCCTGAGGGAGGCGCCGCCGGTACTTGCCCGTGCCGTGGTCCCCGGCGCCGACCGAAGGATCTCCTCGCCCCTGACTGACGATCGCCCCCCGCACGGGACGTTGCCGTGACGGATCGTGAGGGCGAGGGGCCTGCCCCATGGCGCGCTCCCGTCCGAGCGAATGAATTCGCCGCAACAACGACACGAAGTCCGCCTGCGCGGACTGCACCGCGGCCATCGCGCGCAGTTGCAGGCTGTAACCTGTAACCTGTCCCCTGTAACCCGCCGTTTCCGTTCGTCCGCTATTCCCTATTCCCTATTCCCTATTCCCTTCCGTTCTTCCCTACCGTCCCTCACACCATCGCCATCCCGTACCGCGCCGCGCCCAGCAGCGCCGCGCGGGGCTCCAGGATCACGTGCACGGGAATGCGTTCCATCAGCCGCGACATGGGCCCCTTCTGCAGGAAGCCCTCGCGAAAGGCGCGGCCGCGCAGGATGGGCAGGATGCGGGGCGGAATGCCGCCGCCCAGGTACACGCCGCCCGTGGCCAGGCCGCGCAGGGCCGCGTTGCCCGCCTCCGCGCCCAGGATGCTGGCCAGCAGCCGCAGCGCTCGCCGGCAGACGGGACAGCGGCGCGTGCGGCTCAGCCCGCCCTCCACCAGCGCCGGCGTCACGTCGCCCCCCGCGGCCAGGCGCGCGGCCAGCCAGGGCGGCGGCGGCTCCGGGGCGCGCTCGGCCAGGAAGTGGTACAGGTTGGCGATCCCCATCCCCGAGCACACGCGCTCGTAGCTCACGTGCGCGTGCATCCGCTGCAGGTGCGCCAGCAGCCGGCGCTGCACGCCGGTGCGCGGGGCGAAGTCCGTGTGCCCGCCTTCGGTCGGAAGCGCCAGGAAGCCGTCCGGGCCGGGAACCAGCAGCGCCTCGCCCAGCCCCGTCCCTACCGCGACGACGGCGCGCACCCCGGCGGGGTCCGGGTCGCCGGGAAGGAGCGGCGCCACCTGGTCCGCGTGCAGGTGCGGAATGGCGAAGGCCGTGGCCTGCAGGTCGTTCACGAGCAGCACGCGGGGGACGGACAGCGCCTCGCCCAGGCAGCCTTCGTCCAGGCGCCACGGCAGGTTGGTGATGTGCGCGTGCCCCTCGATCACGGGCCCCGCCACGCTGAACGCCGCGCGCGCGATGGGCGCGGGGTGCGACGCGCGGAACGCGGCCACCACCGTCTCCAGCGTGGCGTATTCCCGGCTGGGAAAGACGGCCTCCGCCACGATCTCCGCCTCGCCCCCGCGCTCCTCCACCAGCGCCAGCACCGTCTTGGTGCCGCCGATGTCTCCCGCCAGCAGCAGCGCGCCGTCCGCCGCCGCGCGAAAGCCGGACGCGGCCGTGCCGGCGATGCCGGGCGGGGTGCTGGAGAGGGGGGACGGGCCGGAAGGACGCAAGACGGAGGGGCGCTGGACGTGGAGGATCCCGGCGCGGCGCCCGAACTCCGTGGAGGAGCGCGATGGCCGGTCCGGATTTTGTCAGGTTTGTTGACAAACGTGGAGCGCAGGATAATCGTGTGCAGGCGGGTTCGCAACCCCCGTGTTCAGGCAGGTAAGGTTTCCACGGCGCGCCGGCCGGGTGGAGGGTGCGTCTTGCGGGGAACGGAGGGCGTGCGGCATCTTGCCGCATCCGGTTTTGGAAGCTGGCCGAACAAATCCGGCCCCGCCAACGTATCACCTCCTGTCCAGGCCGCTCCACCCTGGCGCCGGCGCCTGCCGGGTTGTCCCTCGCTCACCGGGCCTTTTCGTGCGAAAGATCGACCCCCGCAACTTTCAGCGTGCCACGCGCACGACCACCAAGGACATCAACCGCCAGATCGTCCTGAACCTGGTGCGCGAGTACCAGCCCATCTCGCGCGCGGACCTGGCGCGGCGGATGGAGGTGGCGCGCGGCATCGTCACGCCGCTGGTGAACGAGCTCATCGAGCAGGGGATCCTGGTGGAGGGCGCCATGGGCGCGTCCGCCCGGGGACGGAAGCCCACGCTGCTGCACGTGCGCGCGCACGACCGCCTGGCCGTGGCGGTGGACGTGCGGCTCAGCGAGACGCAGCTCATGCTCAGCGACTTCAGCGGGCGCTCGCTGGCCACGGAGTTCCTGCCCACCCCCGAAGACCCGGACGAGCTGGTGCTGGCGCTGACGGTGCGCATCCGCCGCCTGCTGGACGCGCACTCCGCCGCCGGCGACTGCGAGGGGATCGGCCTCGTGGTCCCGGGGATGGTGGACCGCGCCACGGGGCGGCTGGTGCACGCGCCCACGCTCGGCTGGCGCGACGTGGACCTGCGCCAGGCGCTGGAGACGGCCGTAGGGCTGCCCGTGCACATCGAACGCGACGCCGTGGCCTGCGCGCTGGCGCAGATGTGGATGGGGCAGGGGGTGGTGCAGGGGACGGACAGCTTTGCCTACGTCACCTTCAGCGACGGCGTGGGCGCGGGGCTGGTGATGGGCGGCCACGTGGTGCGCGGGCACCGCGACGCGGCGGGGGAGTTCGGCCACGTGCCGCTGTCGCTGGACGGGCCGGCGTGCCTGTGCGGGTCGCGGGGGTGCTGGGAGGCGTACACCAGCAACCCGGCGGTCGTGGCGCGCTACCTGGGCCGCGAGCTGGCCACGCGCGAGAGCTACGCGCAGGTGCGCGAGACGCGGCTCACGGTGACGGACGTCATCGCCCGTGCCCGCGCCGGCGATGCGGCTGCGCGCTCGGCGCTGGAGGTGACGGGGCGCTACATCGGGCTGGGGCTGTCCGCCATCGTGAACGGGCTGAACCCGGCGCGGCTGGTGGTGGGGGGAGAGATCGCGGGGGCGTGGGACCTGATCCGGCCCATGGTGCTGCAGGGGCTGGCGGAGCGCACGCTCACGCAGGGCACGGCGGCGACGCCCGTGATCCCCGAGCCCCACGACCCGCAGACCCGCCTGCGCGGCGCCGCGGCGCTGGTGATCGCCCCGCTGTTCGCCGCACCGAACGTGGGGTGAGGGCGGGGGGAGCTAACGCGCGAGGCAGGCGTCCGGCACGGGCGAGAGCCCCCTCCCCCCGGCCCCCTCCCCCGCTTCGCGGGCAGGAGGGGGAGAACTGCAGTTCTACCGACAGCCCGCCTGACCTGCTGAGGCTGGGGTGTATACCCCCTCCCGCGCAGTTTGCGGGAGGGGGTGGACGAGCCTAAGCGAGGCCGGGGGAGGGCCCCCCGCCTCACTCCGCGAGCCGCACAACCGTCCCCTCCGCCGCCGACCGGCGCGCGGCGTGGATGATCTCCAGGCCGGCGACGGCATCCATTGGGTCCACGGGGGGATCGCCGCCGTCGCGCAGGGCGGCGGCGACGCGGGCGTAGAACTCGGGATACGCGCCGGGGGCCGTCCGCACGGGCTCGGACGCATCGCCCGTGACCCGCCGGCCCCACGCCTCCTCGCGCTCTTCGCCCCAGCCGGCGCCGGGCTGGACGCCCGTCCGCAGCGCCTCCTCCTGCACGTCCATCCCGTGCTTCACGTACGCGGCGCGGTTGCCCAGCACGCGCATCCGCAGCCCGTGCTCCGGCGCGACGGCGCTCATCCACAGGTGCGAGCGCACGCCGGACGCGTGGGTCAGCGCGACGAACGCGTCGTCATCCACCTGCACGCCCGGCCGCCTGCGTTCCACCTCGGCGTACACGTGCGTCGCGGGGCCAAAGAGCACGAGCGCCTGGTCGATGAGGTGGCTGCCCAGGTCGTACAGGGTGCCGCCGGCCTCCGCGGGGTCGCCCTGCTCGCGCCAGCTTGCCTTCGGCGTGGGCCGATAGCGCTCGAAGCGCGATTCAAAGCGGTGCACGTCGCCCAGCGCGCCCTCGGCCAGCAGGCGGCGCAGGGTCAGGAAGTCGCCGTCCCAGCGCCGGTTGTGGAAGACGGTCAGCAGCAGGCCGGCGCCGCGCGCCTCGTCCACCAGCGCGCGCCCCTCCTCCGCCGTGGCGGCCATGGGCTTGTCGATGACGACGGCCCGCCCCGCCCGCAGCGCCGCGCGCGCCAGCGGCACGTGCGTCCGGTTGGGCGACGCGACCACGACCAAGTCCAGCTCTCGCTCCCACAGCCGGTCGGCGGAGTCCACGACCTCGGCGGATGGATGATCGGCGCGCGCCTGCTGGACGCGCTCGGGGTTGGCGGTGACGATCGCCGCCAGCCGCATCCCGGGCGTCGTGGCGATCAGCGGCGCGTGGAACGCGGCCCCCGCCAGCCCGTAGCCGATCAGCCCCACCCGGATCTCCCCGCCCGCCCTCTGCTCCGTCACGATCCGCATCCCTCGCTGGCGTTGTCCTCGCGTCCCGACGGACGCCGTCATCGCGCCCCTGCATCGCCCGCGCCTACTCACGT
>DATING010000508.1:0-5818 GCA_035474555.1 Longimicrobium sp.
CGCGGCTACAGCGTGTCGGTGGCGGCCGAGGGCACCTCCGCCCTGGCGCGGATGGAGGAGCTGCGGCCGGCGCTGGTGCTGCTGGACGTGATGATGCCGGGGATGGACGGGTGGGAGGTGTGCCGCGTCATCAAGCAGCACCCCCAGCTGGGCGACACCAAGGTGGTGATGGTGACGGCCAAGGGCGGCTTCGAAGACAAGTTCGAAGGCCTGCGCTCCGGCGCCGACGACTACGTGGTGAAGCCGGTGGACTTCAAGGACCTGATGGGCAAGGTGGAGCGCAACCTGGCCGCCCGGGGCAGCCAGGCGTGAGGATCGTCGGATACAGCGCGGACGACGACTTTCGCGCACGGCTCGAAGCGGCCGCCCGGGGAATGGAAGCGGAGCTCACGCTGGTGACCCCGGCGGAGGGCGGCTCTTCCTCGAACGACGAGCAGTTCTTTTCGCTCCTGCGCACCCGGCCCGACGCGGCCGTGGCGCAGTACCGCCGCGGGCTGCTGGAGCGCACGCGCGCCGAGGCCGCCACGCGCGACATCGCCCTGGTGGTCGCGTGCCGCGACGAGGCCGAGGCCCGCCACGCCAGCAGCGAAGGCGCCGAGGAGTGGGTGCTCACCAACGCCTCGGAGCAGGAGCTGGCCGCGCGCGTGAACAGCGCCTGCGAGCGCAACGGCCGCCGCAAGCGCCCGCTGGTGACCCGCGAGGCGGCGGACCACCTGCGCTACGAGGAGCTGCTGTACGACCGCTTCACCGGCTTTCCCACGCTGCCGGTGATGATGGAACGCGGCCGCGAGATGCTGGACCGCCGCGGCCGCATTACGCTGCTGTACATCGAGTTCGTGCGGTACAGCAAGCTGGAGGAGATCTACGGCTGGGAAAAGCTGGACGAGGTGCTGCAGACCACGGCGTCGGCCGTGCGCGACTTCTACGCGCGCTATGACGGCGCCGACAGCGTGATGATGGTGTCGCACACGGGCGACGACGACTTCATCTTCTTCGCCGACCTGGGCGATGGGGTGGAGCAGACGGAGCAGCGCATCAACGAGATGGCGCACGACCTGGAGGCCGTGGTCCGCACGCGCCTGGAAGAGGAGCACGGCGAAGACATCGCCGGGCTCTTCGAGATCTACGTGGGCTCCACCACGCTCTTTCGCAATCCCAAGATCCGCACCGAGCGCATCATCTACCGGGGCATCCGCGAGGCGGCCCAGGCGGCGCGCAGCGTGGAAAGCCGCGAGCGGGCGCGAAAGGTGGCGGACCTCAAGGAGACGCTGCGCGAGGGCGCCGTGTACATCGTCTACCACCCCATCGTGGTGACGGAGACGCGCGAGGTGTTCGGCTACGAGGCCCTGGCCCGCGGCGCGCACCGGGCCCTGCGCTCGCCGGAGGTGCTGTTCGGCGTGGCGGAGGAAGCCAACCTCATCTGGGAATTGTCGCGCCTGTGCCGGCGGCGGGCCATCGAGGGCATCGACACGCACCTCAAGCCCGAGCACCTGCTGTTCATCAACATCGACCCGCACGACTTTCGCGACCCCACGTTCCGCTATCTGGATCTCGACGAGCTGGGGGTGGAGGATCCCGGACGCATCGTGCTGGAGATCACGGAGCGCACGGCCATCACGGACTATCCCACGTTCCAGGGCTACCTCAAGGAGTTCCGGGACCGGGGATTTCGCTTTGCCGTGGACGACGCGGGGAGCGGGTACGCGGGGTTGGGGAGCATCGCCAACCTGGAGCCGGACTTCATCAAGCTCGACATCTCGCTCATCAGTGGCATCGACGCCAACTTCATGAAGCAGAACCTGGTGGAGACGATGGTGCAGTTCGCCAACGACCACGACATCAAGGTGATTGCCGAAGGGGTGGAGCGCGAGGAGGAGTACGAGACGGTCAAGCGGCTGGGGGTGCACTTCACCCAGGGCTTCCTCTTCCACTCGCACGCCGCGCAGGCCGCGCAGCTGGTGGCCGCGGAAAAGGAAGCGGAGCAGCGGTCCGCGGCGGCGGCGGGGAGCGAAGGCTAGGGCTCTCGCTCTCGCGGGGCCCTCACCCGGGTTCGTAAACCTCACCCACCCTCTCCCACAAACTGCGTGGGAGGGGGTGTAGACTTCAACGGGCGCCGGACCGGCAGGCAGGGTCCCCGCTTCGCAGGCCTCGCGTCGGTTCCCTTCAATACGTCTTCTCCCGTGCTCCATCCGGTTCCCGTGTTCACCGGCGCCGTGTTCGGCCCGCACCTGCTGCTGGGTGGATGACGCGGGGAGTGCCTATCATTCCTGGGATTTGAGTCCCGGTTATCATAACCAAGTTGTGTATCATAACCATGTTGGTTATCATAACTGGATGTGATCACCCAGGAATGATGCACGATGACGAGTATTTCCACCCTGTGGGAACCATTCGGGTTGAGCGGCAACCCGTTCTTTCAAAGCGAGCTCAGTCCGGGTGATCCCGTGCACCCGGTCTCGTTGTTCGTGGGGCGCGACTCGGAACTGCAGCGTGTCCGCCGCCGGCTCTCCACGGACACGTCGACGCGCACGATCATCGAAGGCGCGCCCGGGGTGGGTAAGACGAGCTTCGTCAACCGGCTCAAGTCGGATCTGGCCAAGCACGGCATCGCAACCTACGACCGGCCGATCCGCATCGACTCCAAGAGCACGCGGAGCTCGTTCGTGGCCGACGTGCTCCGCACGCTCGTCCGCATCCGCCTCGGGATGGGGCTCTCGAACGGGACCGGGATCTGGGCACGGACCGTCCGGCTGCTCGAAGGCCAGGACCTGACCGGCGGCAGCGTTTCCGTCATGGGCGTCGGAGGCGGCTTTACCCGCAGCTACGCCGCGCCGCAGGCTCCCCCGGATTCGCTCTACGAGCACCTGGGAGCGGCCCTGGAAGAGCTCTCGCGAGAGCTGTCGGGCCCGGTGGTGCTGCACGTCAACAATCTCGAAGCGCTGACCCTGGAGCGGACCGAAGCCGCGGCAACGCTTCTCGTCGACCTGCGGGACTATCTCCTGCTGCCCGGCGCACACTGGATGTTCGTGGGAGCGACGGGGATCGAACAGGCCATCTTCCGGGCTCACGCGCAGGTCAGTGGCATCTTTCCCCAGGCGTTCGTCCTGGAGCCGTTGCCTCCTCCCGAGATCGAGCGCCTTCTCGAACTGCGTTACAAGCACCTGAAGATCCGCGGCCAGCAAGTGACTCCGCCCATCGAGCCGGCAGAGGCGGCCCGGTTGTACGCGCTGTACCAGGGAGACCTGCGCAACTTCCTGCGGTTGCTCACCGAGGCGGCGGAAGCCCTCCTGGGGGTGCAGGGGGTCAGGCCGATGAGTGAGCTGGACGTCCGGCGGTTCGGGGCGGGGGAATACGAGCAGAAGCTGCGAGAGCGGCTGGGCGACGACGACTTCGTCCATCTCCGCCGCATTCTTGACGATCACGCCGACGCCGAAGTCCGTGTGACGGAAGCCGCGCGCTCGACGAAGCTGACCCAGGGCGCAACGAGCAAGCTCATCCAGCGCCTGGAACAGAAGCGGGCGATCCGCCTCACTCGCACGGCGGGCAAGAGCCGCTATTATCGCCCGTTCGGTGACGTACTGGTCGCCTTTGGCGTCGTTCCCCACGCACTGCTCGCCCCCGGGGGCTCGCCCCCACGATGATCACCGGCCGGTTATCATTCCTGGAGTGTGCAGGGCAGTTATGATAACCGGGATGGTTATGATAACCACATCGGTTATGATAACCGGCGGCCGCGCGGCGGGAATGATACAGGGCATCCGCCGCGGATCACTTCCGCACTGACGCACTCACGCACTGCTGTTTACACGTCTGGCACGGCCTTTTCACCAGCAGGGCCGCAACCAACCGAACGGAGGCAACAAGGCATGTCGCAGAGCGGCGAGGCGGGTCCGGCAGTGGTGCCTGCGGTACCGCCGCGGTCCCTGTCGGAGGAGACCAGCGCGGGACGCGCGGCGGAGCTGGCGCGGCTGCTGGAGGCCCGCCGCGGCGAGCGGCACATCGTGGCCCTGCAGGATTTTCCCGACCCCGACGCCATCTCCTGCGGCATGGCGTACCGCGAGATGGCCCGGCGCTTCGACATCGAGGCGGACCTGGTGTACGACGGGCAGATCAGCCATCCCGAGAACCGGGCGCTGGTGAACCTGCTGGACATCCCCATCCGCGCCTACGACCCGGACGAGGTGGCGCTGGGCAGCTACTCCGCCGCCGTCTTCGTGGACAACCAGGGGGCCACCTCCCATCTCACCGAGCGGCTGAAGGTGGCGGGGGTGCCCACGCTGGCCGTGGTGGACCACCACGACCCGGACGACGTGCTGGACCCCATCTTCAGCGACGTGCGGCCGCTGGGCGCGGCGGCCACCATCTTCGCGGAGTACCTGGCGAGCGGCGCGCTGATGCACCTGGAGGAGGGGAACGAGCTGCACGAGCGGCTGGCGACGGCGCTCATGCACGGGCTGCACAGCGAGACGGACGGCTTCGTGCGCGCGCGGCCGCCGGAGTACCGCGCGGCGGCGTTCCTGAGCCGGCACATGAACCCGGACCTGCTGGAGGAGGTGCTGTGCGTGCAGAAGTCGCGCGGCACCATGCGGGTGATCGAGATGGCGCTGCACAACCGCATCGTGCGCAACGGCGTCTCGGTGTCCGGCGTGGGCTACGTGCGCTGGGCGGACCGCGATTCCATCCCCGTGGCCGCGGACTTCCTGCTGACGGAGGAGAACGTGCACACCTCCATCGTCTACGGCCTGCTGGGCGAGGAGGACGGGCGCGAGGTGGTGACGGGAAGCCTGCGGACGCTCAGCAGCACCATGCAGGTGGACCACTTTCTCAAGGAAGCGCTGGGCGAGGACCTGCGGGGGCGCCCGTACGGCGGCGGGCGCAGCCGGGCGGGCGGGTTCGAGATTCCCCTGGGGTTCCTCAAGGGCGACGAGGACGACCCCCAGGGGCAGCACATCAAGTGGGCGCTCTACGACCGGCGGATCCGGCGCAAGCTGTTCAAGGAGGTGGGCGTGGACGCGCTGGACGAGGTGTGCGGGCCGGACCCGGACCTGTAGCGGGCGCTCAGCCCGCCACGCGCGCGTTCCACTCGCAGCAATCCGACCCGCTCGTTTCGCAGCGGGCGTGCCGGGCGGTGTGGTGGCGGCCGGTGTACTGCGTCATCAGCTCCGAGAGCACGCCGGTGTAAAAGGCGCACGCCGGGCCGCCCGGGTCGGCGTGCGCCGTGAGCGAGCCGCGCAGCCGGGCCATGAACGGCTTGGCGGAGACTTCTACCTGCGCGTTCCCCGCCAGTTCGCCCAGCAGCCGCCGCGCGCCTCGCGAGGCGGCGCGCAGGCGCATCCCCGACGGCATGAGCTTGAGGGTGCGGCGCGCGGCGCCGGACTTTTCGTCCCACGCGCGGCGTGCCACCCGGCGGCCGGCCTCTTCGAAGATCTCGTCCGCGTCGGGCCGGCGGATCACCAGGCGGATGAGGTCGGCGACGGTGGCGGGGGTTTGCAGCCGCTTCTTCTTGGTTTCTTCCCGGAAGCGGTGGATCTGCCCGTAGACCACGTCGCTCAGGCCCAGCCGGCGGGGCATGCTCGCGGTGAGGTTCTCGCCCTCCAGCACCTCCTCCGGGCGATCCATGTCGCGCATGGTCTCCAGGAGGATGAGCGGAAAGACGGGCGTCACGCTGGGCGCGTCGGGGCTGGCGGCTCGGGAGGTCCTGCTCATTCCGGGCGGTGCGGGTGTGGGGTCGGGCATTTGGAAAAGCCGCCCAATCTGTTTGCGCGGGGGTGCCTGCGCAAGGTGCGGGAGCGTTCGGTGCAGCAGGTTTGCACGCGTG
>DATING010000509.1:0-4069 GCA_035474555.1 Longimicrobium sp.
GGGAAAGTCCACCACCTCGTTCAGCGCCTCCACGTCGCCGCGGTCGGCGGCGCGGGTGAGCTTGCGGTACGCCAGGTACGGCGACATGTACAGCCACGCCGCAAACACGCACAGCGCCAGCGAAAACAGGGGGACGAGCGGGCTTCTCCTGCGCATCAGTGCAACTCCAGTGTGGGGAACGGGTTCGGCGGGTTGATACGGCGGATCGGACTGCGGAGATTCACGCCGGCGCGGGGAGGGAAAGGCGCGGCGGACAGGGACGGTGTACCCGCGGCGGAGGCGCGAGTGCCGGACGGCCGTTCAGCGCCGGGGTTGGATGGTGAGGGGCACCTCCACCCACACGCTCACCGCCCGGCCAAAGACACGGGCCGGGGCAAAGCGGGCGTGCCGGACGGCGCGCGCGGCGGCCTCGTCGAACCCCGGATTGCCGGAGCTGCGCGCGACGAGGATCTCCACGGGCCGGCCCCACCGGCTCACGCGCATCCGGATCACCACCGGCTCGGCGGCGGACTCGATGCGCGCCGCGCTCGCACGCCAGGCCAGCACCCGCTCCACGCGGCGGGCGTTGCGCAGGCGCGGCGCTTCTTCCGTGAACGCGCCCCGTCGCTCGCCCGCCAGCACCATCCGCAGAAAGTCCCGGCGGACGGCCGGCATCTCGCCTTCATCCGTCGCCAGCTCGGCCGCGGCGATCCCGTGCCAAAAGGCGCGGTCGCGCTTCCACTGCATCGCGCGCCACCAGGACAGCACCAGCAGCAGCCCGCCGACCACTACGAGTAACGCATCCAGGAGGAACACCATCGGCATCCCAGCTACGGCTTCGCCCAGGACGGGGTGCCCGGACCGGCATCGGCCAGGGTGTCGCGCGACGTTTCCGCCAGCGCGCCGTTCCGCCGCTCGCGGACGATGCGGACGTAGCCTTCGCCGTCCGGCTGCACGTCCTGCTCCTCCTGCCGCACCTCCGCCAGCGCGCCGTCCACCCACCGCCAGCGCGAGGCCGTCCACAGCCGGCCGGCGTGCCCGCCGCGGATGTACGTGGTCAGCTCGCGGGCCGCGGAATCGGGCTGCAGCGTCTCGTACACGCCGGCGTGGTCCAGGCGGCCGGTGCGCGGGTCCAGCCGCCAGTACTCCGAGCGCGAGCCGGCCATCGACAGCTCCGTCACGAACCCCACGTCCGCGGTTCCATCGAAGTCCAGGTCGATGCGATGGATGCGCTCCACCCTCGACTCCGGCGGCACGTGGTTCTCCGACACCAGCAGCGCCTGCACCACGCGGCCGCCGCGGGTGACGGTGATGCTGTCCGCCGTCCCCGGTTGCGTCTCGTGCAGGCGGAAGGTCATCGCGGTATCCGCCGCCGCGGATCCCGCCGCCGCCGTGTCCCCGCGCGCCGCCGCGGAATCCGCCACGTCATCCGCCGCCCGCGCGTCCGCGCCGCCGCCGGGACCGGACCCGCACGCCGCCAGCGCGCACGCCGCGGCCACCATCCACGTCCTCCGCATCACGTCCTCGCGTTGCCCGTTTCCGGCGCCGGCAGCGAGTCCGCGAAGGTGCGGAGCGCCGCCCAGTACCGTTGGCCCGCCACCCAGGCCAGGTCGTTGTGCGTGGCGCCCGGCACCCACAGCCGCTGCCTGGGCCCGCGCGCCAGGTCGTACAGCCGCTGGCCGTGCCAGAAGCCGATCACCTCGTCCTCCGTCCCGTGGATCACCAGCACCGGGATGCGGATGCGGGGCAGCTTGCGTTCCGTGCGAAAGCGGTCGAACGGCAGGATGGGATACGGCCGCACGACGCGAAACGCCGACGTAAAGGTGCTCTCCAGCACGAGCCCCGCCGCGGGGCGCCGGCTGGCCAGGTCCGCCGCCACGGCGCCGCCCAGCGACCGCCCGTGCAGGATGATGCGCTCCGGCGGCACCCCCGCGCTGCGCACCAGGTAGTCGTACGCCGCCTCCACGTCCGCGTACGCCGCGCGCTCCGATGGGTGGCCCGTGCTGAGCCCGTAGCCGCTGTAGTCGTACGCCAGCACGCTGAACCCCGCGTCGCGCATCGCCTCCAGGTGGTCCATCCCGTGGACGATGTGCTCCGCGTTGCCGTGGCTGAACAGGACGGTGTAGCGCGCGTCCGGGTTCCGCAGGTGCACGGCGGCCACCGTCCCGCCGCCGTCGCGCGGAATCAGCAGCACCTGCTCGTCCCGCGGATACCGCTCCGCCGGCGGGAGAAAGATCAGCCGCTCCGCGAAGAGCCAGATCAGCACCGCGAAGCCGCCGTAGGCGATCACGGCGATCAGCAGGGCCCGGAGCAGCATGCGGATCCGCGGGTTGCGGTGGATGATCATCGCCACCGCCTCGTAGCGGCCCGTGCCGGCGCCGCCGCGAAGATGCATCCGGATGCGCGGTGGACCGGGCGGGAGCGGAGCATCGGCGAGGAAAGCGCGGGGACGTGGCCGGGTGGAGTCAAACGTATCCATTTCCCCCGCCGTCCGGAAGCGACGCGGAGGAGGGACCGATGCGGATCCACGAGAAAGAGCCCGCCCCGCGAACGGGACGGGCCCTCGTACCGGCTCAGCCCAGCGTCAGGGGTTGATGCCGTAGATCACGTTGCCCGCCTGCACCATCTGCCCCGCCTTCCTGTACAGGACCGTGCCGGGCAGATTCGCGAACGTACCGCCCTCGACCTGGGGCGGGTTTCCGTAGGCCGACGTCGCCGCGGAGACGTAGTCCATCTGCGTGCTGAACACGAGCGGCCGCGGTGACTGAGCCAGGTTGCCACCCTGGATGATGGCGATCCCACGCTCGAACTTGAAGGCGCCCGTGTTGGAGACCTTGACGAGGTTGCCCCCGACGTCGTGGAGCGGCATCACGACGGGATTGATCACGGTGACCGAGGGACTGTACGCAGAGTTCTGCTCAACCACATCGGTGCCCGCGATCAGGTCCCAGCTGCGGTTGGCCTCGAAGTACGGGGCCGTCAGGGTCGCCGTCCCACCCCGGATGCGGATCCCGTAGCCGGCGGCCGCCACCGTGTTCCCCGCATCCTCGAACACGCAGCCGTCGAAGTAGAGGGCCAGCCCCGCCACGTCCGCGCAGGGCCCCTGGAGGGAGGCCTGGAAGTAGCAGCTCACGAAGCGGCAGGTCGTGGTCACGGTCTCGCTGGTCGCGCCGATCCACAGGTTGCTGGTGCGGGCGGCACGCGCGAGCAGGTGGAACGCGGAGATGTTGAGGCAGTTGAGGATGCCCACGTTGTAGGCCGTGGCGCCCAGGACGCGCACGCGGTTGAAGGCGAAGTTGGCCCAGTGCGACAGCACCACCAGGCTCTGCGCGGTCTTGCCCTCCTCGTACTTCTCGGCCTTGATGTCGATGTCCTCCAGGAACCCGCCCTGCCCGAACGGCCCGGGGGTGGGCGTGCTCCACACCAGCCCGTCCTTGGACGCCGACATGGAGAAGAGGATCTGCGACGTGTGCATGCCGGCCCCGCGGATGGACACGCCCTCGGGCACGTTCAGCGTGTCCTTGATGCGGTAGATGCCCTGCGGAACGAAGACGACGCCGCCATTCCCGCTGCCGGCGGTTTCGCTCACGGGGCTCGTGGTGACCTGGGCTGCCGCCGCGGCGATGGCGGCCTTGAAGGCAGCCGTGTCGTCGTTGGTGGCGATGTTGGTGGGGGTCGCACCTCCCAGCGCGCCGTACGCCCTGACGTTGAAGACCATCCCGCCCTTGTCGGTCGGGGTGGCGCCCTTGTCCACGATCACGTCGGTGACTGCCATGACTTCTCTCCTGTGAAGTTCGCCGGGCTGCCTTCGCGGCCAGCTGCCGCGCCGTCTAAACCCGTACCGAATATAAACCAAAACCAGATAAATAGATAGGCGAACAGCGTGCTGGTTCATGCCTGCGTCAATCCGCAAAAGCCATTGTAAATACTTGTTTTTTAGACCTTGGATACGCCTTCACCCGGATGTATGCCCAGCTGAACAATTTCGCAAAATATTTCACGGGAATGCGCGTGGCCCGTGGTCAATATTACCTCCTCATACCGCGTCATCCGATCTCCCGTGCAGAGGAGAAAAGATCTCAACGCAGCG
>DATING010000510.1:0-3760 GCA_035474555.1 Longimicrobium sp.
CGACTCCGCCGCCTGCCGCGCGACGTCCGGGACGGGATGCGTCCACGCGATCCGCTCCAGCAGCGGCCCGCTGCGCGCGGGGTCAAAACGCTGCAGGGCCTTCACCGCCTCGCGCGCCACGTCCGCGTCCCGGTCGCCGAAGACGACGGCGCGCAGCGTCTCCAGCCGGACCAGGTCGGGATGCCGGCCCAGCGCTTCCGCGGCCGTGCTCCGGATGTCCGGGTCGCGGTGGCCCGTCGCCAGCTCGCGCAGCAGGGCCGCGGCGGGCGCGGTGCCGTGCACGCCCGCGGCCTCCACCGCCTCGCGCCGCACCTCGTCGGAGCGGTCGCGCCGCACGGCGGTGCGCAGGGCGGCCAGGGACTCGTCCGTGGCGTGCAGGGCGAGCGCCCCCGCGGCCTGCCGACGCACGCCGTCGTTGCCGTCGCGGCCCAGCACGCCGGCCAGGTACGGCACCGCCTGGCTGCCCGGGTGGATGCCGATCATCTGCACCAGGTGCGCGCGCAGGCCGGGGTCGCGCAGGCCGTCGGCCATCCCCCGCAGCTGGGCGAAGCTTTCCGCGCCCTGTGCCGCGCCCAGCCACATCACCGGCCGCCCGCCCAGGTCCATGCCCACGCCGCGGCGGCCGGAGACGCGCTCCAGCGCCCCGTCGCGCGAGACGGCGAACAGCAGCACGGCGTGGTCTTCCGGTGCGTTCAGCAGGGCGTTCAGCGGCGCGCGGTCCCTGCTGGAGCGCTCGATCCCGCCCCTCTCCGCCCCCTGGTCCGGCGCCAGCCGCGTGGGGACGGAGTACGCGATCCACGCGCGCCCCCTGTCCAGCCGGCCGATTTGCTCCACCCCCCACGCCCAGCGGCGGGCCAGCGGCTGCGACGCGTCCGGATGGCGGATGATGACGGGCTCCTGCCCATCCGCCTGGCCCGCGGCGCGTCCCGCCGATGCGGGCTCCCTTCCCGCGCCGTTCGTGGAGGCCACGGCGGGCGCGATGGCGGCCACGGCGGCGATCAGCAGCGCGGCGGCGGCCACGCGCAGGAGGCCGTTCCCCTCGCGGGGCTCGCCGCGCCACGACGTCAGCCGCTGCACGCGCTGCACGAGCGGCGATCCGCCCTCGGCCATGGCCATGGTCCCCGCGGGGATGGGAGGCCGGCCGGGCGCCACCCACGACGCCACCTCGGCCAGGCAGCGCGCCAGGCCCAGCGGCGAGCCCGTCTGCCGCGCGGCCCAGGCATCGCACAGGAACTCGGCGGAGTCGCGCAGCCGCGCGCGGGCCATGCGGTTGAGCGGCTGGAAGAAGAAGACGGATTCCAGGATGCCGATGGCGAAGTGCCACGCGGGGTCGCGCCGCGCCAGGTGCGCCAGCTCATGCGCCAGGGCGTTGCGCTGCTGCTCGGGGTCCAGGCCGGTGAGAAAGCGGGGCGGCACGCAGATCTCGCCGCCACCCAGCGCGAGCGGCGTGGGCGTCGCCGGGCACGCCGTCAGCCACACGGGGCGCCAAAGGCCCGCGTTGCGCCGAAGCTCCGCCAGCATCGCCAGCACCGCACCATCCGAGACCGCCTCGCGATGCCGCAGGAGCCGGTACAGGCGCACCTGCCGCCACCCCAGGCGCGCGAGCATGGCCGCCGCGCCCGCCGCCCACGCGAGCATCGCCCACTCCAGCAGCGGCGGAGGCGACGATGGTGCCGGCCGTGGCGTCGCCGCGTCCGCTGTGCGCGATGCGTCGCCCGGATGCACGGCCGAAGTCGATGCGATGGCGGAGGACGACGGCGCCGTCTCGGCCGATGAGATCGAGGGCGGCGCGGCGTCCGGGATCGGCATCGGCGTCGATGTCGGCGCGGGGGCGGAGCGGAGGACGAACTCCCGTCCGCCGAGATCGCCCGTCATCCACCCGGCGGACTGGATGGACGCCGTGACGATCCCGCCCAGGAGCGCGGCCTTCCACAGCGTCTCGCGCCACGCCTCGCCGCGGACCACGCGGGCGGTGAGGAGGGCGGCGGCGCACAACAGCACCGTGCTGTGCAGCGCGTACGTCAGCAGCCAGGCGGTGATGCGCAGACCCGTATCGCTCATCCCGCACTTGCCTTGAGCTCGGCTTCGCGCTGCTGGATCATCCCCTTCAGGCGCGCCAGGTCGTTGGCCTCCACGTCACTTTCGCGCAGCAGGTGGCTCACCATCTCCGTCACGTCGCCCTCGAACAGCCGGCCGAACAACCCCGACACCTCGGCGACCACCGAGCGGCGCACCTGGCTCTCGCTGGCGAGCGCGCGGTACAGGTACTGCCGGCCGTCCTGCCGATGGGTGACGAGCCCCTTCTTTTCCATCCGCGCCAGCAGCGTGGCCACGGTGGACTGCGCGATCTTGCGCTCCGCGCGCAGGGCGTCGTGCAGGTGGGTGATGGCGATCTCGCCTCTTTCCCACATCACCTTCATCATCGCGAGCTGTAGCTCGGTCAGCGAGTCGCTGCTCATCGCCATGCGGAAAGGGGGGCGTACGCCACTTGTTTCGCCTCTAAGTAATACAGGTGTAGAAGAAAGCGCAAGCTCCCGGTTCACGCCGCAAACCATTTCGTGAATGCGCGACTGGCGCAAAGTCATGCAGGAACGGATGTTGCCGAATTCCGGCCAGGATGGCTTCCGTCGCCGTTGCGGAGCCCGCGACGGCGCGAATGAGCTCGGACCTGGAAAATTCGCGGCGCTCCGCCAGCGCGGACTGCACCCGGGACTGCACCGCGGCCCGCCGTCCGGATGGGCAGAGCCGTGGGCCACGAAACGTCGCCGCACGAGCGCTCCATGCCCACGCTTTCCGTCATCATTCCCACGTAAAACTGGCGCGCGCGCTGCTGATGGAGGCGGTGGATTCCGTGCGCCGCGCAGACGTTCGCGGACGGGGAGCTTCCTCGTGGGCGACGACGGCTCCACGGACGGGTCCGCGGACGCCGTGGAAGTCGCTGCACGATCCGCGCATCCGCGTGCTGCGGCTGCCGCATGCGGGGCGGCCGGCCGCGGCGCGCAACGCGGGGTGCGCGCGGCGAGTGGGTGGCGTTCCTGGATCCGGACGACCTGTGGAAGCCGCACGAGCTCGCCGTGCAGCTGGACCTGTTCCGGTGGAGGAGGGGAGCGGGCGCTGATCGAGGGGAAATCCTTGCCGGGTACAATCCGGGCCGGATAATCTCCTCGACAGGAGTATGATGCGTCCGCGGCAAGTGGCGGAGCTCCGCCGTGCCTGCGGGACGCCAGGAGTCGGGCAGATGCAACCAGACGGGTGCGACCGTGATCCTCCCCAAAGTCCGCGATCCCCGCTTCGTCACCCTCCGCCGCGGGGGGACGCTCACGGACGCCGACCACCGGCTCCTGGCGTTGTGGGCGGCGGCGTGCGCGGAGCACGTGCTGCACCTCTTCGAGTCGGTACAGCCCGCGGACCCGCGGCCCCGCCGGGCAATCGAGCAGATCCGGGCATGGGCGCGCGGCGAGATCAAGATGATGGAGGCCCGCGCGTCGGGTGGCGGTGCCATGGCCGCGGCACGCGTGCTGAGCGGAGCCGCCCAGCACGCTGCCTATGCCGCTGGCCAGGCGGGCGTGACGGCGCACGTCGCCGCGCACGAGCTCGGTGCCGCGGCGTACGCGATCAAGGCCGCGCGTGCGGCCGCCCCCGCGGGCGAGGGCGAGCGCGCCGGCCGGCTGGAGTGCCGCTGGCAGCGCGAGCTGGTCCTGGACGACCAGCGGCTGCGAAACGCGATCTGCTGGTCGGTGTTCGACTGCTGACGCGCGGT
>DATING010000511.1:0-3167 GCA_035474555.1 Longimicrobium sp.
GCGCGGGAGAGCGTGGATGAAGTCCGTCACCGTGGTCAGGATGCGCTCGTCGCGCAGGAGGCGGCGGTGGCCCAGGCCTTCGGCCGAGACCAGGCGGCTGCCGGGCCACGCGTCGGCAATGGACTGGGCGTGGGCCCAGGGGACCTCGCGGTCGGCGGGGTCGTGCACCACCAGCGCGGGAACGCGCAGGCACGCCGCCGCGATCCGCGCATCCAGCGACGCCGGCTCCCGCCCCACGGTACGCGCGATGTGCCGCATCATCCCCTCCGCGCGCGCGGGCGGCAGGCCGATCATCCCCGTGAACCGGTCCACGAACAGCGTGGGGCCAATGACGGGTGCCAGCAGCACGGCCCCCTGCACGTCCATCCCGTGCTCCGCCAGCGCGATGGCCATCGCCGCCCCGCCGAACGAGTGGCCCACCACGGCGTGCAGGGGGCCCACGGAGGCCACCACGGCGCGCATCACCCGCAGCCACTCCACCATGTTGGTCTGCTTGCCCCGCGAGTGCCCGTGCGCGGGAAAGTCGAAGAGCACCGCACGGTAGCCGGCCCGCTCCAGCTCCGCCGCCAGCGGCGCCATGTCCGACGCGCATCCGCCCCAGCCGTGCGCCAGCAGCACCGCGGGCCCGCTCCCCCAGCTCCACGCGGCCACCTGCAGCTCGCCCTCGCGCACCGTCATGGCGTACCGCCCGGCGGATGCATCCTCCAGCGACGCGGTGTTCCGGCGCTTGGGCATGGGCGTCAGGAAGAGCGACGCCGCCTGCCGCTCCACCGTATGGGGCGCCACCGCCGCCGCCATGCGGAACCAGGTTCGTACGGCTCGGATGGAGAGCGGAACAGGACGACCGTTCGTGCTTTTTTTCTTGCTGGTGGATGCGGTGCTTTTCATCGGGTCGTCTCCGTGCTGTCGTGGAATGGGGATTCAGGCGCGCGCGGACACCACGAGCGCGTCGAAGGCGCGTTGAACGCGCTCCTCGGCCTTGGGATCGTTGAACAGGCGGCGGGCGTGGTAGTACGCCATCACCAGCCCGTACTGCTGGAACGCGAACAGCTCCGCGTCCACGTCCGTGCGGAAGTGCCCCTCGTTCACGGCGATGCGGGCGGCCTTGGCGAGCGCGTCCAGCCACTGCTGCTGCCAATCCACCAGCGCATCGCGGGCGGGTCCGGGGCGGTCATCCAGCTCCGCGATGGCGTGCATGAACACGCATCCGCCGGGAAGGCTCTCGTTGCGCTCCCACTTGAGCCAGTGCTGAAAGAGCGAGCGCACCCGCGGCTCGCCGCGCGCGGCCTGGAACGCCGGCTCCACGACGATCTCCTTGAACTTGTCGGAGGCCGCCGCGAGCACGTCGATCTGGAGCGCTTCCTTGGATTCGAAGTGCGCGAACAGCCCGCTCTTGGACATGCCCACGTCCGACGCGAGCTTGCCCAGGCTGATTCCCTCCAGCCCGTCCACGCTCGCGGCGCGCAGCGCACGCTCGATGATGCGGTCCCTGGTCGCGGCTCCCTTGCTCATGGGCAGCAGTTTACGACCGGTCGTACTATTCCGCAAGGATGATGATTTCGACGAGGTTCGGTGATCCGTATGCGAGGTACGTTCGCGGATGGCCGGATCCCAGGCGCGAATGGTTCAGGAGCGAATGAATTCGCCGCTGGAAATGCACGAAGTCCGCCTGCGCGGACTGCACGGGCGGGATCCGGATGTGGAGGCGAGGTCTACACGCGGGCCGGCAGATTTCCGTCTCGCGCCACGGACCTGTCCCGTTCTCGGTGTCGGCGGAGGCCGACAGTGTGAAGTTGTAGCCACGAATTCATTCGCTCTCGCCTTCCCCCGCTCTCTATCCCGCCTTCCCTGTACCTCCCTGCCCTCCCCCGGCCCTCGCGATGCTCGTCACCGCCTCGCCCCTCACCGGCTGCGCTGCGGCCGGATGCGCACCGTCGTGTCGGCGCTGCGGATGACCGTCTCGCCCGTGCGCGGGTCCGTGGAGACGGTGACGGGGGCGCCGCGCACCTCCACCTGCGCGCCCCCCACCGTCCCCGAGTAGCGCAGGCGCTGGGCCTGCGCGGTGGGGGCCGCGGGCGCGCGGCGGGCGTCGGGGCGGCGCAGGGCCGTCATGGCGGACTGCAGGCGGCGGCCGTCGCGGGTGTACGTCCACGCCACCCGCTGCCCCGGCTGGATTCTGCCGAACCGCCGCCATCCTTCCGCCGTGGTGAGCGACACGCCGTCCACGTGGGTCAGCCGGTCGCCGCGGCGCATCCCCGCCCCGGCGGCGGGGGTGCCGGACTCCACGCTCACCACCGTGGGCGCCTGCCGAAAGCGGTACTCGGAGCGCCCGTTCACGTCCGACACGCCGCAGTCGCGGCACTGGATGCCGAACCCGAACCACCCGTCGGGCATGATCTCCGGCGGCGCGGGCGGGGCCGGGGGTGCCGGCGGGACCGGCGGCACGGGCGGGACCCCGGCCGGAGGCGGTGCGGGCGCACGCGGCGGCGCCGGCGGGCGGCCCGGCACCGGCGGCCGCGGGGGCGGCGCGGGCTCGCGGGGCGGCGCCGCGTGCGGCGGTGCCGGCGGCGCGGGAGGCGCCTCCGCGCGAGGCGGGCGCGGGGGTGCCGGCGGCCGGGGCGGGACCGCGCAGCGCGATCCGGCCGTGATGTTCACGTCCTGCACCCGTCCCCCGCGGCGCACGGACAGCTTCACCCGGTCGCCCGGGTCGATCGCGGAGTAGTGCAGCCCCGCCGAGCGCGTGGTGATGAGCTGCCCGTCGATGGCCACGATCACGTCGCCGTCGCGCAGCTTCCCGGCCGCGGGCCCGTTCCCCCGCACCCCGCCGATCCGCGGCTCGCCCTCGAACTGGATTTGCGGGCGCTCGTTGTTGCGCTGGTACGTGTGGATGGACCCGCCGATCTCGTTGAAGCCCAGATCGCCCACCACCGTGCCGCCATTGGCGCAGCGCTGCTGCGCGTCCGCGCCCGTCGCCGTCAGCATCGCCGCCAGCGCGGCGGCCAGATATCTCGAAGTCATGGGATGTCCCAGAGTTGAAAGTGCCTGGTGCCTAGTGACAAGTGCCAAGTAACTGATGGATGCCACGATACTGGTCCTTGGCACTGCGGACTTGGCACTTGGCACTCTTCACTCGGCACTTCAGTTCATCAGAACCACACCACGCCCTG
>DATING010000512.1:0-2177 GCA_035474555.1 Longimicrobium sp.
CGCTGCCGTCCCACTGCACCAGCGATTCCGGCACAAAGCCGGACCCGTTGACGGTGAGGATGAAGTCCGGTTCATACAGCACCACCGTGTCCGGGCTCACGCTGGTGACGACGGGCCCCTGGACCTCCGTGCCGCCGTCGCCGTCTCCCCCGCACGCGGCGGCGATGAACAGGACGAGGACGGCAACGAAAGCGCGGCGCAGCGCCCGGGGCGCGGCGTCCGGATGAAAAGCGTTCATGATGGGAAGGACGAACAGGGTACGGCGAAGCGGACCACCGCCGGTCCGAGCCGGCGGCGTGATGCCTTAAACGTGTGGCAACAAAGGGAATCGGGCAAGAGCCATCTGTTTTCCAGGCGCGCACGGAGGACGAGTACGCATCCGGCGCGGCGCGGTGAAAGGCCGCCGCGCCGGACCATGTGCCTCGATCCCAGCGGATCGCGATCAGCTCGTGCCGTGCGGCTTGTCCAGCAGGTCGCGGTAAAAGGCGAGGGTCTGCACGGCGATGGCCTGCCAGCTGAAGTGCTCCAGCACGCGCGTGCGGGCCGCCTTGCCCATGGCCGCGCGCCGCTCCGGCGCATCCATCAGCGCGTTGACCGCATCCGCCAGCGCGCGGGAGAACGCCTCGGGATCGCGGGGCTCCACCGATCCGCCCCCCTCCGCCTCGATGGGCACCAGCACGCCCGTCTCGCCGGGAACCACGATCTCCGGGATGCCGCCCACCGCCGAGGCCACGACGGGCGTCTCGCACGCCATCGCCTCCAGGTTGATGATCCCGAACGGCTCATACACCGACGGGCAGACGAACACGTCCGCGTGCGAGTACAGCGAGATCACCTGGGGCTTGGGCAGCATCTCGGGGATCCACACCACCTTCACGGGCGCGTCGCGGGTCACCTCCCGCACCAGCGCCGCCATCTCCGCCCCGATCTCCTCCGTGTCCGGCGCGCCCGCGCAGAGGACGACCTGCATCCCCGGCCGCAGGTGCCGCAGCGCGCGCACCAGGTGCAGGATCCCCTTCTGCCGGGTGATGCGCCCCACGAACAGCACCATGGGGACGTCCGGGTCCACCCCCAGCGCGCGCAGGCCCTCCGGATCGTGCTTCGGCTGGTACTCCTCGGGATCGATGCCGTTGTGGATGACGCGCACCCGGTCTGCATCCACCCCGTACAGTTCCTGCACGTCCGCCTTCATGGACTGCGACACGGCGACGATGCCGTCCGCGCTGCGGTACGCCGTCCCCTCGATCCAGGTGCTCACGTCGTACGCCGTCCCCAGCTGCTCGCGCTTCCAGGGACGGTGCGGCTCCAGCGAGTGCGTCGTCAGCACCAGCTTCGCGCCCGTGAGCGGCCGCGCCAGGCAGCCGGCCAGGTGCGTGTACCAGGTGTGGCAGTGGACGATGTCGGGCGCATCCACCGTCCCCACCATGGCCAGGTCGCGGATCAGCGCGTCCAGCAGCCGGGCATGCCGCGGGTCGCGCGCGGGGAGCTTTGCGGCGGGCTGGATGCCCTGCACGCGCAGGTTGCCCGTGCCCTCGTCCTGGTCGCCGAAGGAGAGCACCTGCACGTCGTGGGCGCCGCCCTGGGCCCGGGCCAGCTCGCGCGACAGGTACTCGATGTGGACGCCGGCCCCGCCGTACACGTTGGGCGGGTACTCGTTGGTGAGCTGCGCGATCCTCATATGACGGTGCCGTCCGGGATCTCCGCGTTCTTGACGATGACGACGATCCCGTCGCGGATGTAGAACCCCGGCCCCTCGCCCTCCACCACCCCCGGCGCGTTGGTGATCACGCAGTCGCGGCCGATGGAGGCGTTCTTGTCGATGATGGCGCCCTCGATGGTGCTGTCCTCGTCCACCCCCGGGCGCGGCGGGCCCTCCACGCGGTTGCGGCTGCCCGGGTCCTCCCAGCGGTAGTAGTCCGCGCCCATCATCACCGTGCGGTGGATGCGCGTGCGGGCCCCCAGGTACGAGCGGATGCCGATCACCGCCTGCGACACGTCCGCGTCGATGATGACGGACGCCTCGGAGATGATGGACGCCTCGATGCGCGAGCGGGTGATCTTGGCGGGCGGCAGCAGGCGCGCGTTGGTGTACAGCGGCATCTGCTCGTCGAACACGTTGAACGCCGGCTGCGGATCGGTGAGCATCAGGTTGGTCTCGAAGAACGACCGCACCGTGC
>DATING010000513.1:0-6426 GCA_035474555.1 Longimicrobium sp.
AGGTGAGGCGGCTTTCCGGGTCGTACCCGTTCACCACGATCACCTGCTGCAGCCCCTCGCCCTGCAGGTCAGGGGCAAAGCTGGCGACACGCCCCACCCGGCCGTAGCTGTCGTACGTGGTGGAGTCGCCCTGAAAGCGGACCACCTCATTCAGCGTGTCGATGGCCACTCGCTGCACCGTCACCCGGCCCAACCGGTCCCTCTCGAACTCGCTCCGTGCGCCCAGAGGACTTACGGTGGCGCTCAGGTTCCCGCGCAAATCGTAGACGATGCTGTCCCTGGCCAGGTTCGACGCGGCGACCGAACGCACCAGCCCGGGTACCACGGGGTGCGGGATGTTGTAGTAGTAGTAATTCACCCTGCGGGCCGCGTCGGGGCCCACCTGCTCCCACTCGCGGCGGCCCTGCGCATCGTACCCCATCTGCGTGACCTCGCCCTCGGGCGCCACGATCTTCGTGGGTGCCGCCGCGGCGACGTTCCATTCGTACGTCGTTGTGGCATTGCGGGGGTCGTCGTACGGGCTCCACGCGGTGGTGCTGGCGAGGTAGCCCAGCGCGTCGTACTGCGCCGTGTTCCTGAAGCCGTTGGGCGCCACCGTCTCCGTCACCAGCCCCGGAAAGCGGCCGTCGCCGCGGCGGATGGTGGTGACCTGGCCGAGGGTGTTGCGCATGGAGGTGGGCGCGCCCCAGCGGTCCACCTTCCACCAGATGCAGTCGCACACCTCGTTGCCCGGTCGCGGCCCGTCATAGACGATGTGCACGCTGTCGGCGTTCACGGACACGCCGTTCATCCCCAGCGTCTGCACGGCCCCGACGGTCGTGTTGGCGGTGACTCCGGCCGAGAGCGGCTGGATGGCATTGTGGAAGCGCACGTTCCTGTACCCCAGCGTCTGCGCCACGCCGCGGCGGTCCGTGCGCCGGGTGATCCACCGGGTGCTCTGGTAGTACCCGAACGTGACGAACGTGGAGTCCGGCGTGGGGTCGCTGATGCGCGTGACCCGGCGCGAGACGTCGCCGCACAGCCAGCTGTCCCGGTAGCCGCTGACCGGCGCTGGTGAGCGCACCCGGGACAGGCCCGTGGTGGACGTGGTGCACCCCGGCCCCACGGTGCCGTACTCGAACAGGTAGCTCAGCGTCTCCGGGTGGGCGGACGCGGAGGGCAGGATGATCGACTCCAGCCGCTTCTGGACCGGGTTCCCCCCCGAGGCCCAGACGAACTGCGTCACGTGGCCCAGCGCGTTCTCCGTCCGCACGTGGTAGCCCGTGTCGTCGAAGTGCACCCTGGCGCCCCCGGGGAGCAGGCGCACGTAGCCCGTTCCGCCGGCGCCCCGCTTCAGCGAGTCCGCGCCGTCGTAGGCGTCCGCCACCCATCCCGCGGCGCTACTTCCCCGGTACAGGCGGGCGCTGCCGTCGCCGCCCACCCACAGGTTGAGCGTGTCGCCTACGGGGAACACCTGCTCCACGCCCGACAGCCACCACCCCGCGCCGAAGGGGCTGCGCGAGCGGTTCACGATGATCATCCGCCCCGTGCGGGAGGCGCTGTCCACCGGTGCCTGCGTGCCGTTGAGCCACTCCGCCGTCACCACCAGCGAGTACGCGTACAGCCCCGTCGCGTGGATCGTATCGTTTGCCAGGTACGACAGCGCGATGCGCCGGCTCTGCGTCGCCCCCCAGCCCTTCCACCGCCGCTGCGCCACCTGCGCCCCGTTCACCAGCAGCACGGCGTGGATGCTGTCCGGAACCGTCCCCGCCGGCCCGGCGAACTGCGTGGCCACGATGGGGTTGGTCCAGGCGTGGTCGCTGTTGTAGGTCAGCACGGGCGTGCGCGCCTTGTTCAGCACCCGCACCGAGGGGAGCGCGTGCGCCAGGCGCAGGTCGCCGCACTCCGACGCGGTGCCCGGCCCGGTCGATACGACCACGCACGCGTCGCGCTGGATGCGCAGCAGGGACGCCGCGTCGCCCGGATAGCCGGGGCTGGGCGCCGCCGGCACCGTCACCGTGGTCACGCCGGCAACGGTTCCGCTCAGCGTCGTGAGCTGCACCGGGCCGCCCACGGACGATGCCGGCGTGGTGAAGCTCACGTCCACCCACGCCGAGGCCCCGGCCGAGAGGGCCACGGACGTGTCGGAGTGCGCGCAGTCCGCGAACCCCGCCGGGCAGCTCGCGCCCAGGGTGAACGTGCCGTGGGCGGTGCCCGTGTTCGTCAGCCGGTAGCGCAGCGCGCCCCGCGTGCTGGCGGCCACCACCGCGGTCGGCGTCTCCGCGGAGATGGCCGCGCTGGCCGGGGGAGGCGGGGGACCCGTGAACGTAGCCGTCTGCGTGAAGCAGTTGGTCGTGTACTCCGACATGTCGCAGATGGACGCCGTCAGCGTCTTCGAGCCCGTTCCCACCGTCACGGTGCCCGTGGACACCGCGGTGGCGCCGGTGCTCGTGGAGTAGCTGAAGTTGCCGGTGACCGTGTCAGGGCCGTACGTGATGATCCGGCTGTTGTGGTTGAGCGCGTAGTCGTCGGACCAGTGGATGGTCACGCTCAGCGTCCCCGCCGGGTAGGTTCCCGGGTCGGGGGAGATCGTGATCACCGGATTCGTCGTGTCCACGGGGCCGCACGGCTCTACCTGGCACTGGGCGGCAGCCTTCCCGGGGAGGAGGGCCAGCGCGGCGAGGAAGAGGAGCGGGATAAGACGCGCCCGGGACTGCCGCGGGGCAGGACGTCGCATGTGGCGGGAAAGCCGGAAGGGAGAAGGGAGGGTACCCTGGGGCGGGAGCGGCGCGGAACGCGGGCCTCACAGTATCACGCAAGGACCGCGGCCGTACAAGCCGAACTGTGTAGCGATTCAGAATGCCCTACCATGAACACGTGCGACGGGTCCAGATGCGCACAACAGCGCTCCCGGGACGCCGAAAAACGGTCTGGCCGACATCATCTACGTGAGACGACTGGCAGCCCACCCGGATTGTTCACCGTGCAGGGGGCGGCAGGTGCGTGGAGCAGGGGGGCAGGGGGTGGTTTCGCGGAATCGCGTGGAGACCGGCCACGGGGGAGAAGGACCCGCAGCCGGTCTCGATCGCGGCGATCGGATACGCGCGGCAGCTCGTTGGGGAGGCGTGCGGGTCCAGGCGCATCACCCCTTCAACCACCCCCGCGTCTCGCGCGGCGGGGCGGATGCGGTCGGAGCCGTCAGCCGCGGACGATGCGGGCGGTGGCGAGGCGGATGGCGAGCGGGTCGCTGACGAGCGTCCGCAAGGTGCGCTATGTAGGCGTCCACGTAGAAGCGGTCGGGATCCATCACCACCTGCAGGGCGCACCCTTCGATGAGGCCATCCCTCGGGTACGGCGGCTCTGGTGTGAGTGGCACCAGGAACGACAACCCGCGTTCACCGTCGCGACGTGCGAAACGGCGAGACCGGTGCCGCCTCGGCCGGCACGTGGAGGACCAGCGTCATCGGCTCCGATCCGTCGAGATCAACATCGATATGGTCCACGGGCGCATGGCCATCCCGCAGGTAAGACAGAAAGAAGTAGACCCACCGGTCCAGTTCCGTCGAGGAGAGCGCCACAGTGACCGCGGAGGAGCCGCTTGTCACGACGATGCTCCCCGTGGTCTCACCTGCGCAGCGCTCCAGGTGCAGCTTGAACGACCGGTCCTCGGAGTGGATGGAAAGCATGTCCACGACCGATTCGTTCAGCATACAAATGCCGAGCGTCCACGGCGGGATGCTGCCGTGGGCGAGGCGGACTCGCACGACGCGTTCACCAGGAAATTCTTCGATGCTTCCGGCGATCTCGAGCCGGTAAATGACACGGGCCGTCATGTTCACCTCGCCGAGAAGCGCCGTATGGACGCAGTTCCGCGTCCGCGTTCATCCCCGTCAGCCGCGGATGGTGCGGGCGGTGGCGAGGCGGATGGCGAGCGGGTCGCTGACGAGCGTGCGCAGGGTGCGCATGTAGGCGTCCACGTCAAAGCGGTCGGGATCCATCACCACCTGCAGGGCGCATCCTTCGATGAAGCCCGCCGCCACGGCCGCCAGCCCGTCGCCGTCCACGCCCTCGTAGCGGTCGGGCTCCGCGTCCACGACGGCCTGGGCCAGGGGGCGGAACGCGTCACGGTAGCGGTCCAGCGCCGCGCGGATCATCCGCTTTACGTCGCTGTGGCGCGTGCCCATCACCCAGAAGTCGAAGAACAGCTCCACCCGGTCGCGCTGCCGGGGCAGGCGCTCCACGTCGCGGCGGATGGCACTGAGCATCCGCTCGCCGGGGGTGCGGCCCTCCAGCAGCGCGGGGAGCTCCGGCCCCACGACGGTCACCTCCAGCAGCCACTCCAGCAGCGCCACCAGCAGCCCGTCGCGGTCGCCAAAGTGAAAGAAGACGAGCCCGCTGCTCACCCCCGCCTCGGCGGCCACGTTGCGCCCCGTGAGCCCCGCCAGCCGCTCGCGCGCGGCGACGCGGTACGCCGCGCGGAGAATCTCCTCGCGGCGCTGCTCTTCCGGTGCTTTGCGTCCAGGCATGCTCTGCGGTGGTGCGGGAAACGGAACGGACCCGGCGGGGCCGGCCGGCCAGACTCAAGCAGAGCCCCCGTACGCAAGATAATGGAAAAGCGTTTCCCACGCAGAACAGCAGGGAAAGCAGAGCATCGGCTCCGCTTCCCCTGCCGTTCTCCGCGGCCGCAGAGGCTCGGCGTGATGCCGATCCGCCCCGTTGCTCCGCGGTTCTCCGCGCCCTCCGCGTGAGACCGTCGTTGCCGTAGAACTCAGGCAGGCGTGGGATGCTGCGCCAGGCGCACGGCCACGGCTTCCATCACCAGCTGGCGGGCGCGCTCGGCGATCTGGTCCAGCGAGGGCGTCTCGGCCAGCGTGCGCTCGGCGTAGCGGCGCACCTCGTCCAGCGTGGGCACGTGCGGCAGCTCGATCCTGGCCAGCACGGCCGACGCGTGCGATCCGGCGGCCTGCATCCGCGCCTGCAGCTCGTCCCAGTCCGGCCGGGCCGCCAGCGCCGCCGCCGCCTGCGCCGCGATGCGGTCCGCGGGGAACGACGCGGCCAGCTGGCGGGCCACCTTCTCCACCACCTTCGCGCCCAGCCGCCGCTCGTTGGCCACCACGTCCGCCGGCGGCTCGCCCAGCTCCCACACCAGCCCCACCCACGACATCGCCTTGAGCGCGTAGTAGGTGGGATCGACCTCGTACCAGCGGAAGCCCTGGCGCGTGGAGCGCTGGTAGGCGTGGTGGTTGTTGTGCCATCCCTCGCCCAGCGTGATGAGCGCCAGCCACCAGTTGTTGCGCGAGTCGTCGCCCGTGACGTAGCGCTGGTTGCCGTGCACGTGCGCCAGCGAGTTGATGAAGAACGTGCCGTGGTACAGCAGCACCGTGCTCCAGAAGAACCCGACCACCAGCATCCCCCATCCACCGAAGATCCAGCACGCCACCGCCAGCACGACGGCCGGGATCAGCTGATGCTTGTCGAGCCAGCGCATCTCCGGGTAGCGGGCCAGGTCCGGCACCGCCTCCACGTCCGTCTCCTCGTGCCGCCGATCGAAGACCCAGCCCACGTGCGAGTACAGGAATCCGCGGTGGCGGGGCGAGTGCACGTCTTCTTCCGTGTCGCTGTGCAGGTGGTGGTGGCGGTGCACGGCGGCCCACCACATCGCGCCCCGCTGGGCCGAGCTCTGCGCCAGCCACGCCAGCACGAACTGCCCCGCGCGGCTGGTCTTGAAGGAGCGGTGGCTGAAGTAGCGGTGGTAGCCCGCCGTCACGCCGAACATCCGCACCACGTACAGCACCGCGCACACCACCAGCGCCTGCACCGTCACGCCCGTCCACAGCGCGCCCAGGCAGGCCAGGTGCACCAGCACGAAGGGGATGGTGTGCGGATAGATGATGTCGTCGTGGAACTCTTCTTCGTCGTGGCCGGCTGCGTGGTTCGCCATGCGGGTGCTCGTGCTGGGTACGATGGTCACGCGCGGAGTTGCAGCATTGACCGTGCGATCAACCATAGCAGATGTTGATCATCGGGTCAATGAGCAGGTGGAGCATAGAGAAGGACCTGTAGAATGCAAGGGGGCGAAACGCATTGTTGGCGCTTCGCCCACGTGAGGTGCTCGAAATACCTGAACTGACCTATGACGCTGTAGCGCCCAAATCAACGTTAGCGAGTGGGTGAGAGGACTACTTCGAATCCATTGACCCCACGTCTCAGCACCTCGTAGTTCGACCAATGTGATTCATGGATTGGGCCGGTGGTTACGAGTAGGAGCCCAAGCCCCGTTGCGATCGCGTTCTCTACAGCCTTCAACCACCACCGGACTTCCTCGCCACCCGAATTTGAGTCTATGCCCGTGTAGGCCACGAACTTCCGCCGCGAATCTACTACAAAATTTGTGAGTACAATGGCGTGAAGATCACCCTGAGGCGAATAGCTTTGGGGATCCAGGTA
>DATING010000514.1:0-1689 GCA_035474555.1 Longimicrobium sp.
TGGTCCAGCGTCTCGCCCAGGCGCGTCAACGGCCACAGCAGGCGCTGGCTGATGTAGACGAGAAACGAGTACGTGCCCACGGCCAGCGCCCCGTCCAGCACCTGGAATCCCCCGAACACCAGCGTCCCCGTAAAGCCGACCAGGATGAGGATGCGCACGAGCGGCACGAACGCGGCGCTGTAGGCGATGGCCTGGCGGTTGGCCTGCCGGTACGCCTGGCTGTCCGCCGTGACCCGCGCCGTCTCGTGCGCCTCGGCCGCGTAGGCCTTGATGGTGGTCACGCCGCCCAGGTTGCTGGCCAGCCGCGCGTTCACGGCCCCCGCCTTTTCGCGGACGGCGGCGTACAGCGGCTGCAGCCGGTGCTGATAGCGGAGGGAGCCCCACACCACGAACGGCATGGGGAGCATGGCCATCCACGCCACCTCCGGCGCCATCACGAAGAACGTCCCGCCCACCACGAGCACCGTCGTGGTCACCTGGATCATCTCGTTGGGGCCCGTGTCCAGGAACCGCTCCAGCTGGTTCACGTCGTCGCCCAGGACGGACATCATCCCGCCCGTGCTGCGCTCCTCGAAGTAGGCCAGATCCAGGTCCTGCAGATGCGCGTAGCCCTGCACGCGCAGCTCGTGCTGTACCGTCTGCGCCAGGTTGCGCCACAGCACGCCGTACAGGTACTGGAACAGCGACTCCAGCGTCCACGCCACGAAGGTGATGGCGGCCAGCACCACGAGCTGGTGCCGGGGATCGGGATAGCCCAAGGCGGCGATCACGGACTGCCGCCCGCGCACCACCACGTCCACCGCCACGCCGATCAGCGCCTCGGGCGCCAGGTCGAAGAGCTTGTTCAGGACGGAGCACGCCGACGCCGTCCACGTCTGCCGGCGGTGCGGGCGCGCGTATCGGATCAGCCGGCGGAGCGGATGTGCTTCTTGCACACCGGCGTCTACGGAATCGGACACTTCGGTTTTCATCGAGGATGCGAAAGGCGCCCCGGAGAAGGCGCCGCGCCGCATCTTACCATGCCACCGCGGGCCGAAACAACGGTCCGGCGCGGCGGGTACGCGGATTGCCCTCCATCATCCGCGAAAGCACCGTGATCCGGTTCACCCGAAGTCCCGCAGCATCATGCACAGCATAGATTTCCTCCGCCGCGCCGGCACGCTGGCGTTCGCGGCGGCCGCGCTGGCCTCGGCCGCCGCGCCGCAGCTGGACGCGCAGTCGTCGCGCACCCGGCCGGCCGCGCGCACGCAGGCCCGCCCCCCCGCGCGTCCCCCGGCCGACGCGCGCCCTTCGCAGACCCGTCCGGTCGCGCAGGCGCAGCGCACGCAGCCCGCCAACCCGCTGGCCCGCGTGCGCTCGCAGTCGCTGGCGCGCGGCGGATACGCGGTGGTGGTGGACCTGGACTACAACCGCCTGTACTTCGCCAAGGGGCGGCGGGTGCTGTGGTCGGCGCCGGTGGGCACGGGGACGGGGATGCGGCTGGAGCACGGCAACGGCGAGTGGGACTTCGCCACGCCCAACGGCACCTTCCACGTCACCTACAAGGAGATCGAGCCGGACTGGATCGCGCCGGACTGGTACTTCATCGAGAACGGCCTGCGCGTCCCCGCCGCCGGCTCGGACGCGCGGCGCTTTCCGCGCGGACTGGGCTCCGCCGGCGTCTTCATCGGCCAGGGACTGGCCATCCAC
>DATING010000515.1:0-2646 GCA_035474555.1 Longimicrobium sp.
TGTAGCCGCGAATTTATTCGCTCCCGTCCCCCCCATCGCTCCCTTCTGTAGATACCGTGCTCCTTCAAGATTCGATGCGGAACGCGTGGCGCGCCTCGGTCCAGGCGTCCTGGCCGGGGGTGATGGAGCGCTCGGCGAGGCGGACGTCGCCATCCGTCGTGATGGTGAGCACGGTGGAGGCGCGGGTGCCGTAGGCGTCGCTGCGGATGAACGGCGGCGACAGCATCCGCTCGAACTCCGTGCCCACACCCGTGTCCGGCAGCTCGTCGTCCGCGGCGACCACGCGGTTGCCCAGCATCTCCCACAATCCCGACTCCCATCCATCCGCCGATCCGTCCACCGCGGCGAGCGCGTCCACCATCGCCTGCCGCGCGCGGACGGTCTTGGGCCAGGGCGTATCCAGCAGGTGGTTGCTCAGCCCGTACACGCCGGGCTCCAGCCGCCGCACGCCCTCCGCGCGGTTGGATAGGTAGAACAATCCGCCCGCATCCCCCACCAGCAGGTTGAAGCCGTTGTACGCCGCCATCCGCGCCGCCAGCGCGCGCGCGTACGCCTCCGCGTCCGTCCCGCCGCGCAGGAAGTCCGCGACGAGGGCGCCGCGGCTGGGCGCGTTGGCCAGCTGCGCGAAGCCCGGATCGCGAAAGTTGGTCACCGCGGCGAACCGGCCGGCGCGGGTGACGCCCATCCAGGTGCCGCCCTCGCGCAGGTCGCGGCCGGCCAGCAGGTCCGGCGCGTCCGCCCACCAGTCGGCGGGGGCGGCGGGGCGGGCGTAGGCCTCGTCGCGGTTGGCGGCGACGACCAGGCGAAGGGTGGGGTGCGCCTCGTAGGCGACGGCGATCAGGCACATGGGCCAGTACGTTTCTTGAAACGGGGATGAATCCGAACGCGTACGGGGCAGCGGAGTATCAAGGACGTTCCGGCCCCACGGACGCGGTCAGTACCCCGAACACTCGATCCCGAAGCATGTTAGCCTACCGCCGACACTTCATCTCCCACGAGCACGAGTGGGTGGTGTTCGTGCATGGCGCCGGCGGCAGCTCGTCCATCTGGTACCGGCAGGTGCGGGAGTTTCGCAAGAACTTCAACGTGCTGCTGGTGGACCTGCGCGGCCACGGCGACTCCCAGCCTTCCGTCCTGCTGCCCTACGAGGGCGACCGCTACACGTTCGATGCCCTGGGGCGCGAGATCCTGGACGTCCTGGACCACGAGGAGATCCCGTCCGCGCACTTCGTGGGCATCTCGCTGGGGTGCATCCTCATCCGGGCCATTGGCGAGATGGCGCCGGAGCGGGTGCGCAGCATGATCATGGGCGGCGCCATCATCCGGCTGAACCTGCGCTCGCGCGTGCTGGTGGCGCTGGGCAACGCGTTCAAGCGGGTGATGCCGTACATGTGGCTGTACCGCCTGTTCGCGTGGATCATCATGCCGCGCAGCCGGCACCGCGAGTCGCGCACGCTCTTCGTGACGCAGGCCAAGCGCCTGTGCCAAAAGGAGTTCATCCGCTGGTTCCACCTGACCTACGGGGTGAACCCGCTGCTGGTGCGCCTGTTCGAGCAGAAGGAGCTGCCCATCCCCACGCTGTACGTGATGGGCGAAGAGGACTACATGTTCCTTCCCCCGGTGAGCCGGATGGTCAAGCGGCACACGGGCTTCAGCCGCCTGGAGGTGATCCCCGCATGCGGGCACGTGGTGAACGTGGACCGGCCGGAGCACTTCAACTCCGTCTCCATGGACTTCATCCGCGCGGCCGTCGCGTGATCCGCCGCCTGGCGTGCGCGGCCGCGCTGCTGGCGCTCGCCGCCTGCGGGGGCGACGGCGAGTACGGGCGCACGTCGTTCGTGGCCGCGGGCGACATCGCCAGCGGCTGTTGGCGCGGCGACGAGGCCACGGCGCGGCTGCTGGACGACATCGACGCGCCCGTGGTGGCCACGCTGGGCGACAACGTGTACCCCAGCGGCACGGACCGCGAGTTCCGGCAGTGCTATGACCGCTCGTGGGGCCGCTTCCTGGACCGCACCCGTCCCTCCGTGGGCAACCACGAGTACAAGACGAAGGACGCGTCCGGCTACTTCAACTACTTCGGCGAGCGGGCGGGGCCGCGGGGCAAGGGGTGGTACAGCTACGACCACGAGGGGTGGCACCTGGTGGTGCTCAACAGCGACGAGCCGCTGGACCGGGGCACGGAGCAGCACCAGTGGCTGGTGCGGGACCTGGAGCGCAACCGGGGGACGAAGTGCACGCTGGCGTACTTCCATCATCCGCGGTGGAGCAGCGGCAAGCACGGTGGCAAGGAGCGGGTGCTGGATGCCTACCGCGCCCTGTACGACGGCGGCGCGGACGTGCTGCTGACGGGCCACGACCACCACTACGAGCGGTTCGCCCCGCTGGACCCCGTGGGCCGCGTGGACCCGGAGCGCGGCATCCGCACGTTCGTGGTGGGCACGGGCGGCGCGCCGTCGTACCGCATGCGGGCCACGGAGCCGCACAGCGAGGCCCTGGGCGATGACGTCCGCGGCGTGTTGCGGATGGTCTTTCACCCCGACCGCTACGAGTGGGAGTTCGTGGCCATCCCCGGCCGCCGCTTTCACGACGAGGGCCGCGGGGAGTGCCACTGAGGGAAGTGCCACTGAGGGAATGAGAACCGGC
>DATING010000516.1:0-7312 GCA_035474555.1 Longimicrobium sp.
GGTCGGGGCTCGCCGCGTGGATCGGCGGGGGGCTGGCGGGGGTGGGGCGGTGGCCGGACTTCGCCGTGGCCATCGCCGTGGCCGTGGTCCTGGTGGTGCTGAGCGAGGTGGCCAGCAACACGGCCGCGGCGGTGACGTTCCTGCCCGTGATCGCGTCGCTGGCCGTGTCGCAGGGGGAGAGCCCGCTGGCGCTAGCCGTGATCGCCACGCTGGCGGCGAGCGGCGGCTTCATCCTCCCCGTCGCCTCGCCGCCGAACGCCATCGTCTACGGCACGGGCCGCGTGACCATGCGGCAGATGGTGCGCGCGGGCATCGTGATGGACCTGGTGTTTGCGGTGATCGTGCCCGTGCTGGCGCTGGGGCTGATTCGGCTGGTGTGGTGAGCGGGCTGGGGAACTGCGGGTTACAGGGGACAGGTTACAGGTTACAGCAAGCAACTGCGGATTGGCGGGGGATGGGCAGGCGAGCTTTAGAGCAGTCGTGACCCGGACTGCACAGTCTCGCCCTCTCCCAGCCAACCGAGAGCCGTCAGCCGGTCCCATGCCTTGTGCACGTGCCGCGGCTTGAAGATGCGCTGCTTCCGCGGGTTCCATGCGTGTACGATCTCGACGGCCTGATCCACGGTACGCGCAGTCGCCTGGCCATCGCGGCTCCCGTGCGTCCCGGCCCAGTGGACGGTGGCGAGCAGTTCCATCCCGTAGGGAGTTTCGAAGCCCTCGATGAGCGTGGTCACGCGGGCCAGCCGGTAGCGGGACTCCGAATCCTGGTCGATGAACGCCTCGGCTGCCTCTACCGCGCCCGGAAGCAGCTCGATCTCCGCGTCCGGACGCTGGCTGTCGCCGTACCCCCGGATGAAGTGGCCTTCCAGCGCCTCGAGGACCTTGTTCAGGTTGTGCGCGTAGGGACCGTACGGTCCGGCTTCGTAGCGCAGCTTCAGTGGTTCGCCGGCTCCCTGGAGAAAATACGCGAGCTTCTGGACTTCCAGGAGCGTACGGCTGTAATCCAGCGCGGCGTACGATTCCATCAACTTGATGAAGAGCGCCCGCGCCGCCGTCATCCGGGGCCGCTCCGTACGTACCGGCATCTTCTTCGCGGCCGGTGCGCCAGCGGGGGCGTAGAGGTGCACGTCCACATCGGGAAGGGCGGCAAAGGCGGCCTCGATCCGCGGACGGACCTCGTTCCAGTCGAGACCCCCGAGCCCGCACCCCAGTGGAGGAATCGCAATGCTGCGAATCCCACGCTCGCGTACCTCGTCGATCAGCGCGGTCAGCCCGGAATCGATGTCTTCCATGGCGGATTTTCCCCGCCAGTGACGTTTCGTGGGAAAGTTGATGATGTAGCGGGGCTCGATGAGCATCCCGTGATCATGCACCAGCATCTTTCCGGGAATCATCGTCCCGATCCTGCACGCGGCTTCGTACGCCTTGAAGTTCGCAGGAAACGCCTGCTTGAACTGCAACGCGATCCCTTTGCCCATGTAGCCGACACAGTTGACCGTGTTGACCAGGGCTTCGACCGGTGCCTCGAGCAGGTTTCCGCGTGCGATTCGGATCACGTTGCTGCTCTCCTCAGTAGTAATACCACTCGCTCCTGACCCGGACCGTCGTGCCGCGTGCGGCGGGGAATGCCGCCATCATGGACTCGGCCTTTGCGCGGGCGGCAGCATTCAGCACGCCAATTCCGGCGACGGCGGACCAGGGCAGGTGGTCGCGGACCAGGAATTCCGCCTGCTTTCGCCGCTGGCGATCGTTGTCCTCCGCCCTGTCCGCCCAGTACCGGGCCCCCACGAGATCCCAATCGACTTCGTCCAGCCGGCTGAGATCGGCGTACCAGTTCGTGAACTCCGCCAGACCATGTCCGTCGGAGAAGACCCATGGACGGTTCGCCGCGATGACCCGCTCGATCGAGCTGACCACGTACACGATCGGCTCCTGGCCCTGATTGTACCCCGCAACTCGTCCCGAGTGCAGGTTCAGCAGCATGACCGACAGCGGCCCGAAGTAGAACGGTACGTAGTCGTGGATGGTGCCGCCCGGCCCACAGGGGATGGTGCGGACGCTGCGGCTTGCCTGGACGTTGGTGTCGTGGATCGTGCGGTAGACGAGTCCGTCATTCGGTGTGGCATTGGGCGCGTGCAGGGCGCCCCGCTGTAGCAACGTCGGGAGGTTGTCTATGTGCACGATCCGGAAGAGCCACCTCTGCGCGTTCGCGTTCAATGATTCCCCGCGGTTTCCTGACGCAAATCTCCCTTGAGGTTCCCGGCGGCGCCGGGGAAGGGCTGGCCGTCCCCTGCAACCTGTCCCCTGCAGTTGCAGTTCCGCCGCTACTGCGTCTGCACGATCTCGTCCGTGATCCGGTAGCCGCCGTCCAGCCACGCGATGATCTCCCGCGCGCCCGGGTGGTCCACGCCCGTGTACCGCTCGCGCAGCATCGGCTCCTTGTCGCCCAGGCGATCCAGTCCGATGTCCTGCAGGATCAGCAGGTCGTCCGCCAGCGTCGCGGCCAGCTCCTCGCCCAGCACCTGCGCGGCGGCCTTGCGTGTCTCGGCGAAGTAGGCGTAGTCGTCCCCTTGGCGGTAGCGCGCGGCCAGCGTGAGCATGGGGATGCGCGTGAGCACCGCCTGCAGCGCCGGGTTCACACCGTGCGCGGAGATGTAGTCGCCCATGACCGCGGGACGGCCCGTGACGCCGCGCAGGTGCAGGTACTGCGACATCCGCTGCCCGTCGTTCACGGGATAGTTGTCCCACAGGAACGGCTTGCGGCGGATCTGCTCGGCCACGCGCTCCAGGTGCGGGATGGAGTACTCGCGCGTCACCACCTCCTCGCCTGTCCAGAACACCTGGATGGCGGGATCCAGCAGCTCGCCCAGCCGCTCCAAATACCCCGCCGGCCGCTTGCCGAAGAAGCGGTCCAGCACGGGATCGTCCGTGTAGTAGCTGGGGCAGACGATGATGCGGTCCGCCCCCGTGCGCCCCGCCGCCCAGTCCACGATGCGCGCCTGGCGGTCGGCCAGGTCCGGCAGGTCGCCGCGCATGTCGTCGAAGAGCAGGGCCAGGTCCTTGACCCCCAGCTCGTCCGCGAAGGCCAGCTTGCGCTCCAGCGCCGCCCGCGCCTCGTCGTCGAAGCTCGTGTAGATCTCGAACGGGCTGATCCCCAGGCCGAACCGCACCCCCAGCCCGCGGCAGTGCGCGGCAAGGGCCGCCAGGTTCTCCGCGTCCTGCTGCGGATGCGGCTCCTTCCACCGCCGCCGCAGGTACAGGTCGGCCTTGGGGGCGTAGAGGTAGAAGCGGTAGCCGTGCGGTGCCAGGAACGACACCGTCGACGCGCGCTCCTCCCACGTCCACGGCCTGCCGTAGAAGCCTTCGATGGTGCCGAGCTCTACATCCATCCCGCTGTCCCGTGTGCGTCTCGTGTGATGTGGTAAGCTGTCCGATCCCGCCCGCGAACAGCCTTGCTTTCCTGAGGGAGGCGCCGCCGGTACCGTCCCGTGCCCAATCCCTGGCGCCGACCGAAGGATCTACTCGCCCGTGCGTCGTGCATCGCCGCCCCGTACGACCTCCGTCACCGTCGCAAACACCCTGCGCCCGAAGAGAACCCGCCGCGCCGCGTCCGTCAACTCGCCCTGTCCGTCGCGTCCGTCCAAGGCGGAGTGCGTGCACGGGGACAGAGGTCATGGACGGGTCGAGTAGATCCTTCGGTCGCGCACGGGCCTCTGTGCACGGTCGGGTCCACGAGGGCGCTCCCTCAGGAAAACAAGCGCGGGGTAATCGCACCGGCGGATGGTACGGGCGAGATGCGGATGACGCGACGCGCGGCCCGCATGCCGCGGTGGTGTCCGCGGAGGCGGACAGTGTGATGTTGTAGCCGCGAATTCATTCGCTCCCGTCCTTCCTCGCTCACCTGCCTCAGTACCTCACCCCCGCCCCGGCTCCATCACCGGCGCGACCTCCGCGTGCCGGGCGAACACGTCCGCATCCAGCTCCCGTACGTCGTGCTGCTTGGCGTCGCGGAGCAGGGCGCCGATGCGCTCGCGCGACGCATCCAGCACGCGCTCCGGCACCTGACCGGCTACCGCCTCGCGCGCGATGGCCCGCGCGAGGTCGATGGCGCGGGTCGTATTCGTCCCCGCGCCGGCGAGGGTCAGGATGTCACCCCCGGCTACCAGGAAGCGCGCCGCGTTCTCCGTCCACCGAAAGCGCTCCGAGACCGCGCCCATCCCCACGTCGTCGGAGAAGACGACGCCCTCGAACCCCAGCTCGCTCCGCAGCAGCCCGCCCAGGATCCGCTCCGACAGCGTGGCGGGATCATCCTCGTCCACCTTGGGGATGAGGATGTGCGCCGTCATCACCGCGCGCACGCCGGCCTGAATGGCGGCGGCGAACGGCGGCAGCTCGCGGCCGCGCAGCGTATCCAGCGTCACATCGATCACGGGCAGCGCCTCGTGCGAGTCCACGCCGGCGTCGCCGTGCCCGGGAAAGTGCTTGGCGCACGCCATCACCCCGCCGCCCTGCAGCGCCGCGATGAAAGCCGTCCCCGCCATAGCGACCTCCTCCGGCGTCGTGGCGAACGCGCGCGGCCCGATGACGGGGTTGTTGGGATTGGAGTGGACGTCCATCACGGGCGCGAAATCCAGGTTCACTCCCAGCGACGCCAGCTCCACGGCCATGGCCGCGCCCACCTCGCCTGCTTTGTGGGCCCAGGTTCGCGCGTAGTCGAAGTGCGTGATGGGCGCCGGTGGCCGGATCACGCGCCCGCCCTCGTGGTCGATGCAGACGAGCATCTCGTCCGCCTGCAGGCACTCGCGGACGTCGTGCAGCAGGCGGCGGTGGCGGGCCAGCCACACGTCGTAATCCTCGCCCGCCGCGAAGTTGCCGGCAAAGAGCACGATGCCGGCGGGCCGCAGCCGGTCCAGCAGGTACTTGTCCTCGTCCGCCAGCACGGCCGCCGGCCGCAGGCCCACGACGAAGTGCCGGCCGAACTCGCGCGCGTCCGCGTAGCTCATGGTCCAGGGGCAGCAGGGCAGGGGATGGATGACGTTCCGTACGCCGTCATCCGGGCTGCAGCCATACTATCGCGCGGAGCCGACCGCGCGCCATTGGGAGGATGCGAAGGATGGGCAGGGATCGGGAGCGACAGGCAAGCCTCGCGACTGAGCAACTGAAGCTGCCGCAACAACAGCAGAAAGCCTCGCAAACTGCGCGAGGCTTCACCTGGCCCCCAAGGGGAGCCTGGTACACGATGGAGGGTTCGGTGCACGGGCGAGAAGATCGCTCGGTCGCCCCCGGAGGTCATGCACGGGCAGGTGTCACCGCTGGGGTTTCTTGATCCGCATTACGATGACCGACTGCACGTCCAGGCTGTCCCGGGCCACCAGGGCCATCCTGTCGCCCCGGACCGTTTTCAGCGCCGTACGCTGCGTTGCCGGCAGCCGAACGCGTCCCAGGTAGACAGCCTTTGGATCGAATACGTCCAGTGCGCGACCTTCGTCCGGGCTGGTGATTGGACTTACCCACAGGTTGCCGGCGTCGTCGAACAAAAAGCTGCTCAGCGGCGGGTGGTGCCTGGGGATCCGCGATACGTCGATCTCGATGCCCTGCTCCGTGTACCGCCGGTAGTTCTCCAGCATCTGGCTGCGCTCCTCCGGCGTGACCGGGACGGGTGGAGGATTTCGCTCGATCACGCGCTCCACCCCGCCGCCGAACGCGTGTCGCTCGATGCGGTAGTGGCCGGTATTCGCGATCCAGACGTACCCCTCCGGATCGATCGTCCAGGCTTGCCGCCCCGTAAATGGCACCGCGACCTGCGTGATTCGCTGGTTCTGCTTGTCTCCCTGGGTGATGGAGAACACGTCCGGGCGGAATTCGGGGAGGTGAAACGTGTCCCGTGGCTGGCCGGCACTGTCGGAACGCACGATGAGCGACGTGATGGAGCCGTCGGGCCGCGGAACGGCGGCGACGTCGTACACCCGGCCCTGCTCGTCGACCCGCCCGGGCCACGGGCTCACCGTGATGATGGAGCTCCGCGGCCGCGTGGTGACCAGTGTGCCGGCCGTGTCGTAGACGGCGAAGCGCGCGTTCGCGCCATCCAGCACCCACAGCTGGTCGTTAGGCCCCCACGCCATCCCCGCGATGGCACCGAACTCCGCGGGACCTGCGCCCTTTCTGCCGATGGAGCGGACGTGCTTTCCTGTCGCGTCGAATACCTGGATCTGGAATCGCTGCGCATCCGCCACCCACGCGCGTCCCATCGGGTCGAGCGTCACGTCCACCACTTTGGCGAACGCGTCGGGCCCTTCTCCGTCCGCGGCGCCGATCCGCGTTTCCTCCTCCAACTGCCACTCTTCCCCCGGCTCCCAGACGCCCCGTTGCGATGCGACGTCGGTCTCATCCCGGCCACAGGCGCAGAGAAACACGCTCACGACGGCAATCACTCGCGAGCAAGGCCATGCGATGCGGGAACGCGTGGAATGCATGATCGGCAACGGGAGGCCGTAGTGTGAGGGAAAGCAGAGATCTGTGAGCGAACCGAGGCGCCGGGCGTGCCTCGGTTCGCTCGCTCGACACCTCTCAGGCGTACCCTACGCCCTTTCCATGGGAATGCAGACTTTGGAAACGGAGGTTACCGTCGTCTCGTAGTAGTTGCCGAATTCGTCATGCGAGTAGACCGTTGTAGACCTCGTCGTCGTGGTGCAGATGTACGTGGTCTGCGCCGTCAGAACAATAGGCGCAAAAGTGACGCAGGCGAGTGACAGCGCAACGGAAAACAATGGTTTCATGGAACGCATGGGGCCCCGCGAAGATGAGGGGAAAGATGAAATGGAGGGTAGGGGCATGATAATCCGCAAAGGATTGTCCTGACAAGAGCCGTGCCCGGCACCATCTTCGTGGGTGATGTGTGGCGCGTACACACGCGTGAGGCGACGATCCGTCCCGCGCGTTTCGCCGACGCACAATAATTCACGCCGTAAACAGTTGCTCTCGCGCTGGGTGCCGGTTAGCTTGCGCCGCACGTCCCCCCTATACCCTCCGCTGGCTCCGAGCGCATCGGCACGCACGGCGGAACATCCTCATTCCGGAGATCGTCCCATGAGCTTGGTCATCGAAAATCTGACTGTCGAGTCGTTCGTCACCTCGGGCTTTTCCCAGGATGCGGATGCCATTGGCGGCGACAGCGTGGCCCCGTACTGCATCGTGTACGTGAGCGACTGCGTGTCCTGCATGTAATTCGTCCGCGCCGCGGATGAACGGAGCCCCGCCTCTCGTGCTCGAGGCGGGGCTTTTTGCGCGCGGTGGATGGGGGCCGCAGACTGGAC
>DATING010000517.1:0-6154 GCA_035474555.1 Longimicrobium sp.
CCGCAGTCCTTGCCCTTGCCGGTGGTGGCGCGGGCGGCGAGGAGCGTACGGCGGAACTTGTTGCCCACGAACAGCATCGCGCCCAGCACGATCAGCGCGACGACCAGCGTCTGGATGTCCATCCTCAACCCCTCGGAAAAACGCAGTTGCAGGCCGTACCCTGTAACCTGTCCCCTGTACCCCGCAGTTCCCGCCGTCAGCCCCAGCCCAGCAGCCGACCCCCCTGGTACACGATCAGCGCCGACACGTACGCCAGCCCCAGCATCCACGCGAACTGGAACCCCGCCCAGCGCAGCCCGGTCCAGCCGCCGCCCGTCTCGCGCACCACCACGGCCGCGGTGCTCATGCACATCATCGCGAAGACGTAGAACACCATCAGCCCCACGGCCACCAGCGGCGTGTAGACGATGGCCCCGGACCCCGCGTGCGTCTCCGCGCGAAGCTGGTCGCGCAGGCTCACGGACTCCTCGTTGGCGTCCGATCCCACCCCGTAGATGGTGCCCATCGTCGCGACGAACACCTCGCGCGCGGCAAACGAGCTCAGGATGCCCACGCCAATCTTCCAGTCGTACCCCAGCGGCGCCACCAGCGGCTCCACGGCGTGCCCGGCGCGGCCCAGGATGCTGTTGGCCAGCTGCGTCTCCTGCGCCTGCTGGTCGCTCATCCCCGCGGGAACGTCCGTCTTGGGATACGTCGCCAGCGCCCACAGCAGGATGGAGAGGGCCAGGATGACCGTCCCCGCCTTTTTCAGGAACATGCTGGCGCGGTGACCCACGGAGAGCGCAAGGCTCTTTACGCGCGGCAGGCGGTACGGGGGCAGCTCCATGATCATGGGCCGCGCCTGTCCCTTGAGGAGCGTCCGCTTGAAGATGGAGGCCACCACGAGCGCGCTCACCGTGCCCAGCAGGTACATCCCCAGCAGCGTGAGGCCCTGGAGGTTGAACACCCCGGCGACCGCCACGGAGGGGATGAAGGTGCCGATGAGCAGCGTGTAGATGGGGATGCGCGCCGAGCAGCTCATCAGCGGCAGCACCATGATGGTGGCCAGCCGGTCCTTGCGGCTCTCGATGGTGCGGGTCGCCATGATCCCGGGCACCGCGCAGGCGTAGCCGGAGAGCATGGGGATGAAGCTGCGCCCATGCAGCCCCACGCTCCTCATGAAGCGGTCCATGATGAACGCCGCTCGGGCCATGTACCCCGTGTCCTCCAGGATCCCGATGAACAGGAAGAGGATGGAGATCTGCGGCAGGAACACGAGCACGGAGCCCACGCCGGCGATGATTCCGTCCACCACCAGGCTCTGCAGGTCGCCCGCGGGGATGGCGTTGGCGACCGTCTCGCCCAGCGCGCCGAACAGTCCCTCGACGATGCCGATGAGCGGCTCCGCCCAGGTAAAGATGGACTGGAAGACGAGCGCCATGAGCGCCACGAAGATCAGCGGCCCGCCAATGCGGTGCAGCACGACGGCGTCCACGCGGTCCGTGAACGTCTTGCCGCCGCCGCCCACGCGCTGGACGGTGCGCTCCACGACGTCCGCGATCCACCCGTAGCGCGCCTCGGCCTCCAGGCTGGTGGGGATGAGCCCGGCGGCCTCGACCTCCGCGCGCGCGGCGTCCACGGCGGGCTGCAGCCCCGGCACCTGGGACAGGTGGCGGCCCACGTCGCGCACGGCGAGCAGGCGCAGCGCCTCCATCCCCGCCGCGGAGGGGTTGAAGCCGGCATCCGTCAGCCGCTGCTCCACGGGGCGCAGGGCGGCGGCCGCTTCCGGGGGCAGCGCGAACTGGCGCTCGGCGCGGGGGAGCGCGGCGGCCTTGCGGACGGCGCTCTTGAGCACGTCCAGCCCCTGCCCCCGCGTGGCGACGATGGGGACCACGGGCGCGCCCAGCTCCAGCGCCAGCTCCACGGCGTCCACGTGCATCCCCGCCGCCTCGGCCGCGTCCACCTGGTTGAGCGCGACCACGGTGGGCAGGCCCAGCTCCAGCACCTGCGAGGCCAGGAACAGGTTGCGCTCCAGGTTGGCCGCGTCCGCCACGACGACGGCCACGTCCGGGCGGTCGATGCCCGGCGCGTGGCCGGTGAGCACGGCGAGCGCGATCTCCTCGTCGGGCGAGGAGGCGGAGAGCGAGTAGGTGCCCGGGAGGTCGATGATGGTGACGGAGCCGGCGTCGTCGCGGTAGCGGCCTTCCACGCGCTCCACGGTGACGCCGGAATAGTTGCCCACGCGCTGCCGCATGCCGGTCAGCGCGTTGAACAGGGTGCTCTTGCCCGTGTTGGGATTGCCGATCAGCGCCACATGCAGCACACCCCCGCCGCGCGGTGCTTCCGCGGGCGAGGGTGCCGGGGGCGCGGAGATCGTTCCGGCCGCGGCCTCTTCCATCAAACCTCCATCACTCCACCTCGATGTGCTCCGCTTCGGCGCGGCGCAGCGTGAGCATGAACCCGCGGACCTTTACCTCCAGCGGGTCGCCCAGGGGGGCCATGCGCACCACTTCTACCGTGGTGCCGCGCATGAGCCCCATCTCCATGAGCCGGCGGGCCGCGTCGGCGTCGCCCGCGACCTTGATGACCTTGCCCCGGTCGCCGGGGGCCAGCTGTGCCAGCGTCCTCACCCGGCCAGCGGCAGCACCTTGATGGCGCGGGCCAGGGCGTGGCCCAGGGCCAGGCGGCTGCCCTTTACCTCCAGCAGCATGCCGTTGCGCGAGTCGATCACCTGCACGCAGCTGCCCTCGAACAGGCCCATGCCGCGCAGGCGGTGCGCCTCGTCCTGGCCGCACTCCATGCGCAGCACGGCCGCGCGGCAGCCGGTGGCGCACGCCGCCAGCGGGCACTCGGCGCAACGCGCGGGTGCTTCCGGGGGCTTCTTGCGGAACAGGCGGCTCAGCATCGGGAGAGGTGCGGCGCGGCTGCGGGTGAGAATCAGTTTCAACTACGGCGAATGTACCGAAGTTTTTGCGCCAAGGCAAGTACAAAGTGCGTGAGTGCGGAAGTGCGGAAGTGCGGAAGTGCGGAAGTGCGGAAGTGCGGAAGTGCGGAAGTGCGGAAGTGCGAAAGTGCGAAAGTGCGGGAGTGCCCGTCAGGGCTGGCCTTACCCCCAGGGCCCTCACCCGGCTCGTTCCTCGCCACCCTCTCCCACAAACTGCGTGGGAGAGGGGATACACCCCAGCCCCCAGCACGGGGAAGCAGGCTTCCGCTGGATACGCAGGTCTCCCCCTCTCCGCGAGGAACGAGCGGGGAGGGGGCCGGGGGGAGGGGCGCCCCGCCGGTGCAGAGAACCCGCTTCCGTGCAGGAGCCGGGTTCTCCCCCTCTCCCGCGCAGTTTGCGGGAGAGGGGGCCGGGGGGTGAGGGGCCCCGCGCAGCGGGCGCCGTAGAGCCCAGCCTTCGCACGAATCCGCCCCTCCCCCGGCATCCACCCGCCCGCCGCAAAAACAAGAATGCGGAGGACCGTCGCCGGCCCTCCGCATCCCGTCCATCTCCGTCTTCTACTCCCGCACTAACGCACTTCCGCACTCACGCACTTCGGCGTCAGCGCACGAACTCCGTCACGTCGCGGATCTCCACCGGGCCCACGTTGGCGGCGCGAATCCCCGCCTCCACCTTGGCACGGTCGCCCACGATCACCACCACGGAGTTCTCCGGGCGCACGTACTGGTTGGCCACGCGCCGCACGTCCTCGGCCGTGACGGCCATGATGCGCTGCACGAAGTCGTCGTAGAACGAGGCGTTCAGGCCGTACGTCTCCAGGTTGGCCAGCTGCCCGGCCATGTCCTGCGTGGTCTCCAGCTGGTCCGGCAGGCGCAGGGCCACGAAGTTCTTGATCTTCTGCAGCTCCTCGGCCGAGACGGGCTCCGTGCGGATGCGGTTGATCTCGCGGAAGAACTCCACCAGCGCGCTGTCCGTGGCGTTGGTCTGCACGCCCGATGCGGCCGTGAAGGGGCCCTCGCCGCGATGCATCTGGAAGGCGCTCCGGGCGCCGTACGCCCAGCCGTGCGTCTCGCGCAGGTTGGTGTTCAGCCGGCTGGTGAAGGTGCCGCCCAGCATGGTGTTCATCACCTGCAGGGCGTAGTAGTCGGGGTTGCTCCGCGACACGCCCGGGTGGCCGATGCGGATCTCCGACTGCGCCGCGCCCGGCTTGTCGATCAGGTACACCGTGGTGCGGCCGATGCTGGGCGCGCTGGGCGGCGCGGCAATGGGCATTCCCGTGCCCTGGGCCCGCCAGGCGCCGAACGCCTCGGCGATCTGCGGCTGCATGGTGGCCGGGTCCACGTCGCCCACCAGGATGAGCGTGCTGTTCTCCGGCCGGTAGCGGCTGGCGTGGAACGACTGCACGCGGGCACGGTCCAGCCCGCGGGTGCTCTCGGCGCTGGAAAAGCGGCCGTACGGGTGCTGCCCGCCGTACACCAGCGACGCGAACGCGTTGTTGGCGATGGTCGTCGCCTCGTCGCGGGCGCGGGCCAGGGCCGTGAGCCGCTCGTCACGGACGCGGTTGATCTCGCGCTCCGGGAAGTCGGGGCGGATGACCACGTTGGCCATCAGCTGCAGCGCGCGGGGAAAGTTCTGCTTGAGCACGTACAGGTTGGTCTGCGCGGCGTCCGTCGCCGCGAAGGTGCCCAGCGAGGCGCCCAGCAGGTCCAGCGCGTCGGCCAGCGCCAGGGCGTCCATGCCGGCCGCGCCCTCGTCCAGCATGCTGGCCGTGAACGACGCCAGCCCCGTGAGCTCCGCGGGCTCCTCGGCGCTGCCTGCGCCGCGCGTCACCAGCACGGCGCTCACCACGGGGAGCTCCGCCTGGCGCACGTACATCACCGTGAGCCCGTTGGGCAGCCGCATGCGCTGCGGGTCCGGGATGTCGATGCGCGGCTCGCCCTGGGGACGGGGCGGCGTGGTCGGGAATCCCGGCTGGGCGAACGCGGGCGCGGCCGAAAGCAGCGCGGCGCCGGCCGCCAGGGAAAGGATGGTCCGTTTCATCTTACTGGTTCTCCTGGGCGGCGAGCTCCGTCTTGCCCGTGGGCACGATGCTGATGAGCACGTGGTTCCGGCCCGCCAGGTACTGCCGCGCCACGCGCTGGATGTCGGCGGGCGTAACGGCCCGGTAGCGGGCCAGGTCCTGCTCGGCGAAGTCGGGGTTGCCGGTAAAGTACAGGTAGTCGTTCAGGCGGTCGGCCTTGCCTTCCACCGTCTCCAGGGCGCTCACGAATCCGGTCACCCGGCCGTTGACGGCGCGCTCCAGCTCCTCCCGCGACGGGGGCGTGGCGGCCAGGCGGGCCACTTCCTCCATCACGGCCGCCTCGATGCGGTCCAGGTCCACGTCCGGCTTGGCGCGCACGCGCATCCAGAAGTCGCCGGAGATGAGCGAGCCGTCGTTCCACGAGGACGTGAGCGCGGCCACCTGCTCGTCGTACACCAGGCGCTCGTACAGGCGCGAGCTCTTGCCGGAGGTGAGGAGGTCGGCCAGCACGTTCAGGGCCGCCTCGTCCTGCGAAAAGCGCTTGTCCGTGCGCCAGATCATCGTCAGCTCGGGGAGCGTGACGCGGTCCTCGCGGGTGGTGTACGTGGTAGCGGCCAGCTGCGGCATGGGGTTGGTGGGCCGCTGCACGTCGGTGTTGCGCGGGATCCAGCTGAAGTAGCGCTCCACCCACTGCCGCACCTGCGCCGGGTCCACGTCGCCCACGATGGCGATGGAGGCGTTGTTGGGCGCGTAGTAGGTGCGGAAGAACTGGTTCACGTCCTCCAGCTGGGCAGCGTCCAGGTCCGCCATGGAGCCGATGGTGGTCCACGAGTACGGGTGGCCCTGCGGATACAGCAGCGTGGAGGCCGTCTCCCACAGCAGGCCGTACGGCTGGTTCTCGTAGCTCTGCCGGCGCTCGTTCTGCACCACGCCCCGCTGTCCCGAGAGCTTGGAGGGCGACATGGCGTCCAGCAGGCCTCCCATGCGGTCGGCTTCCAGCCACAGGGCCAGCTCCACCGCGTTGGAGGGCATCACCTCGTAGTAGTTCGTCCGGTCGGAGTCGGTGGACCCGTTGTTGTTCGCGCCCGCGGCCTCCAGCCAGTTGTCGAACTCCCCCTCCGGCACGTTGGCGCTCCCCTCGAACATGACGTGCTCGAAGAGGTGCGCGAAGCCGGTGCGTCCCACCTCCTCGTAGCCGGAGCCGACGTGGT
>DATING010000518.1:0-2115 GCA_035474555.1 Longimicrobium sp.
AAACGGGTCCCTCCGCGCAACGCATGGAGGGACCCGTCACTTTCATCCAAACCCAATGGATGGAGGGGGGCGATTCACTCCGGAAGGGCGCGGAACGCCTCCTCCAGCTCGCGGCGGGTGCGATCGTCCAGGCGCAGCGACTCGGCGCGGACGCTGCTCTCGATGCTGGCTTCGCGGCTGGCGCCGGGGATGATCACCAGCGAGGGCGAAGCGCCCAGGATCCACGCCAGCACCAGTTCCTCCGGCGAGGCGTCCCCGTGCCGCGCGCCCATCTCCCGCAGCGGCTCGCTCTCCCGCAGCAGCTTCACCCGCCGCGCGCCGCCCACGGGGGAGTAAGGGAGAAAGGTGATGGAGCGCTGGTCGCAAAAGCGGATGATGCCGTCCAGCTCCGCCGAGCGGTCCCACGGGTTGTACCGGTTCTGCACGGAGGTCACGGGGACGATGGCCAGCGCGGCCTGCAGCTGCAGCAGCGTCACGTTGGAGAGCCCCACCGCGGACACCAGGCCCTCCTCGTACAGCCGCCCCACCTCGCCCACGCTGTCCCCGAACGGCACACGGCGATCGGGCGCGTGCAGCTGGTACAGATCGATGCGCTCCGTGCCCAGCATCCGCAGGCTGTGCTCGCAGGCGCGGCGCAGGCGCTCAGGGCGGCCGTCGTTCTCCCAGCGGCCCTCGGGGCGCGTCAAACCGCCCTTGGTGGCCACCGTCACCTCGTCGCGGGCGCCCAGCTCGCCCAGCGTCTCCGCGATGAGCCGTTCGTTGTGGCCGATGTCGCCGTCGTCCAGGCAGTAGACGTCGGCCGTGTCGATGAAGTTCACGCCCAGCTCCACCGCGCGCCGGATCACCGCCTTTGCCTGCGCGCGGTCCGGCCGCCCCTGGATGGAGAGCGGCATGCCCCCCAGCCCCACGCGCGTGATGCGCCGCCCCGTCCGCCCCAGCTGAACCGTCTCCATCCTCTCCCTCTCCCGGCGCGTCTGCGCATCGTGCGTTGGACTTGCGAACGGATTGATCCGTGATGGCGGACGCGGGCCCGTCCTCCGCGGGCGGGGACAGGATTGCCGTCAGGCAACGAGCCATCCGACGCGTCCGCCGCGTCCGGACCGCATCCCGAAGCGCGGCCCCCGCACCCATGGCTCAAAGACGACATGGACGGCGGACGTTCGGCATCTCGCGGGCGGATTCCGCCGCCGATCGCCATCCACCACGCCGTTCCGTACGGTGCCGTACCGTTCCCGCGGACTCACGCACCTGTCGTTCCAGCGGCGCGGGGCGTGCATGCAGGCGGCGAGGGAAACTCCGTGCAATGAATGGACATCAAAGCGAATCCATGCCTCCGCAGCGGCGCGCGTCGGACAAACGGTGGGTCAAGGTGGTGGGCTGGATGGCGTGCATCGCCCTGGCCGGCTCGCTCACCTACACCTTCATCCGCGCGCTCACCGAGGGGCCGGGCGACGTGGACCCGCTCTTCTTCGCCATGCAGTCCATCGCCAGCACGCTGTTCCTGGTGTACAGCGTGCGGATGCGCAACGGCATCTTCATCGCCGCCAACACGGTGGCGGTGCTGAACGCCCTGGGCACGCTGGTCGTCGCGCTCGTGGCCCGCGGCTGACGGGGGGACGCGGAAGCGGTGTGCGACTGAGCGCCGCTCAGTCGTATTCCCGCGTACCGCAACGATTTTGGCTTGACGGTGAACATAGGGGGCGGTATCGTCCCCGGCGCGGAACGACCCTGCCGAGCCCAGCCCGAAATCAGCCACGCCGATCCGCCATAACGACCGGGGCGCGCCCACGCGCTCCATTTTGTGACCTACCCCCAAAGGAGAGATCCGGTATGAGACGAAGTCTGGCAGTCGCCAGCGCCGCCGCCGTCGTGTGCGTGGCGGCCGGCACCCCGCTGCGCGCCCAGGGCTCCGCGGTCATGACGCACAGCTCCTGCGCCCTGGCGCTGGGCGGCGCGGGCGTCGCGGACCCGTGCGACGACGGCTCGGCCATCCTCTTCAACCCCGCGGGGCTGGCCCAGACGCCCAGCCTGATCACGGTGGGATGGACGGGGGTCACGGCGGGCGGCGACTTCACCTACGACAACACCGGCGAGCGGATCGAGCGCGAAGAGGGC
>DATING010000519.1:0-3915 GCA_035474555.1 Longimicrobium sp.
CCGCACCGTGATCCGCGAGAGGTGCGCATACCGGGTGAGGAAGCCCGAGCCGTCGTGCTCCAGATCGACGGTCAGGCCGTACGTGGGGTGGTTCACCGTGGCGAACACGGTTCCGTCGGCCGTTGCCCGGACCGGCGATCCGTGGGCAGCGGCGATGTCGAGCCCGACGTGCGGAATGACCCTCAGCTTGATCGGGTGGTACCGCCCGGGGCTGAAGGCGCTGGTGATGACGCCTCCAGACACGGGCTCCGTCGCCGGGACGTAGCGCAGCCACGCCTCCGCCCGCCGCGCGACCTCCGCCTCGCGTGCGCGCAGGCCCTCGTACCGCGCGTCGAACCGGGCGGCAGTCGGGTCGTCGCCCGCGGTGAGGCCGAGCGCGGCCTCGAGGCGCAGCAGCCTCACCGAAAGGCTGTCCGCCTGCGAGCGGACCGCCGCGATCTCCGCCGCGCTGGCTCCGTGGACCCCCGGCGTCTCCGAGCGGGCAAACGACACTCCCGCCGTGGTCACCAGGGCAAGGGCGGCGGCCGCCGCGGCCGCCGCGGCACGCGACGGCATCGTCAGCCCCCCGGCCGGCGGAGCGGAACCGGATCGGCCGCACGTATCGGCACGCTGACCAGCTCGGCCTCTGGAGCGTCGGCGCCCTCCGGCCACTGGACGAGGACGCGCGGGCCGCGGTCGCCGAACTGCCGCGTCAGCGGCAGCACCTGCTCCTGGCCGGCGCGAAGGGCGTGGGCTTCGGTGGCGAAGAAGTGCCCGTCCGACTTCCGTGCAACGCGTGAGACGTAGAGCACCGCGCCTGCCCGCTCGACCAGCCAGAAGCCCCCACCCTGCCCCACGTCCTGCAGCGGGAAGAGCAGCGCCTTTCCGTCTTCCACAGGGGCCGCTCCCGGCGCGAGGACGGGCTCGACGGCAAGCCAGCCGAGCCGTACGCGCGCAACCGACGAGATCCCCCGTGGGAACGTCGACGGGAAGAACCGCTCGCCGGGGTCCAGGCCGAGCCCGTCGAGCCAGAGGCCGATCGCGGGACGGGGATCCGCGACCTCGCTGCGCGACAGGGAGAGGACGTGCACGGGTCCGCTGCTCACCGGCCCCGCGGGCGTGGTGAGCGGAAAGTCCTGGCGCAGCGTGACACTCGGGAAGGCATCGTCGGATTCCACCACGAGGACCACGAGATCGAGCCTCCCGTCATCGTCCCTCGAGCCCGGGATCCCGTCCGGGCCGTCGTTGTCCCACCGCGACAGATCGTTGCGCTCCGCGGCGGTCCTGAGCACCGCCTGCGCGAATTCCATGAGCTCCCGCGGCGACGGGTTGCCCGGAAGCACGCTCTGGCGCGAGTCGACCAGCGACGGAAGCACCTCGAAGCTGGGGCGAAACAGCCCGCCCGAGATGTCTCGCATCTGCTCGACCAGGGTGGGTCCCGACCCGCCCGGATCCGAGCCGAAGAACTCCCGCGTGAGCGCGACGTCGTCGCGCAGCGGAATCCGCGGACCCAGCGACACGGGGACCACCAGGCCGTGGACCGGCCCGATCCCGGGCATCCCCGCGCCAGGCAGTCGCGCCGTTCCCTGCCCCGCGCTCAGGCCCGCGGGCAGGCCGGGGACACTCGACCCGCCGGCGGCTGGTGCGCGGCCGGTCGGGCCGGCGGGTACCGCCGGCGAGGCGCGCACCGTCGCGACATCCGAACCGGGGAGCGGACCCGGTGCCAGGTACGGACCCTCGGCGGGTCGGAATGCTCCGCCTCCGCCGGCGCAGCCGGCGAGGACGAGCACGCACACGGCCGCAGCGGGCCGAATCTTCGGGGAAAGCGTGTGGAGGGGCATCTATGGGCTGGGTGGAGGCATGTGCGCGAACCGTCAGCGCGGGTGAGCGGTGCATGGGCTGGTACCCCGGGTGCTTTTCCGCGGACGAAGCCCGCGACGGCGGAGACAGGGGTCCAGGGACTCCGCGCTCATCCTCGTGTGTCGGGAGGATTCCGACCGCTCACTCTTCAGGCGAGGTAAACCCCCAAACAATGGTCCGGGACAAAACACGATAGCTGATCCGGTCCGCGCCGGGCCGCGTACGGGCATCAGCTGGCGCGCCGCGTGTCATGCTGCCCGCTCGGACTCCACAGATGATAGTCGAGGCCGCCATGCCCAGCCCGGCATGGAGTCCAGGACCGCGGCCTCCGCCGCCGGCATGACGCCGGCGTGGTACCGCACGCGCGCCTTCACCAACCAGCGGCCGAGGGCGACATCACCCTCCCGATGCCTCGAAGGGACCCCTGCGTGGCCTTCGCGTGCAACGAAGGTGCGAAGCGCGGTAAGCCAGATCCCGATTCGGTCGGTGGGCGCCCAATCCCAGTCCTGCACCGCCTCGAAGCCCCGCACCAGCCGCGGCGGGAGCAGGCGGAGGGCGTGGAGGCGGCGGACTTCCTCCAGGGAGGGGCGGAGCGGCACCCCCTTCCATTGCGTCGTCTCCACGATGGCGGCGGCCTTCCCGCCCTCCACGACGTGGGCACGCAGGGCAAGGAGGGTCCCCGCCGGCGTGGCGAGAAGCCGCTTCGCGGTGGCGCGGTCGGCCGTCGGGTCCCAGCTCCACCCGGGGAGGATCTCGAGCCGGCGAACCCGACCCGCCGGGACTTGGCCGCGCCGGTACAATCTCCGCTGAAGAAAGACCCAGGCCCCGAGCCGGAATCCGTCCTCGACGTGGTAGCGCGGCACCCATGCGTGGCCGTGCCGTTCGGCAAACCGCTCCAGAAGGAGGAAAATCTCGGCGTGCGGTCGGCGGCCCGCAGATCGGCCGTATTCAGGCGATGCACTGGTGTCTCGGACCTGCCGCCCCCACGTCCAGCCCGGGAGTGCCGCAAGGGCGCTGATGGCGTCGGGAGTCAACTCGCCGCGGTGGAAACGAGAGCGGAGATCCGACGCAGCGCGGGCGAGATGCACACCCTCGACCACCAGATCACGGGCGAACCCGGCGCACGTGGCCCCCGTGGCGGCGTACGCCTGCAGCGCACGGATGGTGAGTGCGGCGGCGCCCTTCCACCGGTAGTCCCGGGGTCGCTCCCACGTCCAGCCCGGAAGTGCCTCAAGCGTTTTGACGGTCCGGGGGCCGAGCTTGTCCCTGCGCCGCGCCCACTGGTACGCCCGGACTGCCAGACCAATGTCGATGCCGCTCCTTGTAGTACCAGGCGGTACTTCGCAGAAACGGCCGCCATCACTCGCATACGCGGCGAGAGCTCGGATCGTGGGAGACGTTCTGCAATCGGTAGTCGACATGCGAGGTTTGCGGCGGAAGCTATCGGGGTATGGCGGTTTCCTATTGCATGGTGATACCCCGGGCGGGGTTCACGGGTTTTCCGGTTCTGATCCGGCCAGCCACCCCGGACGCCGCGAGATGTGCGCGGCATCCATTCGACGGAACCTCACGCGGTTGCCGAGAACGGGGCCGTCCTGTCTGTCGACGTGTTCTGACTGCCAGGTCAACGTAGAAGGAGGGGCATCTCTGGTCCGGCGGGGGAGCATGTGCGCGAACCGTCCGCGCGGGTGAGCGGTACATGGGCTGGTACCCCGGGTGCTTTTCCGCGGACGACGCCCGCCTGCCTCTTCCCCCGCCTGCAGCCTGGAGCCATGTCCCAGACGAACCCCATAAACGCATACCTCGAAGCCCTGGTCGGGGCCAAAGGCTCCGACCTGCACCTGAACTCAGGCGTCCTGCCGACCATCCGGACACAGGGGCGTGTCGTCCGCGTGAGGCGAGACGAGGTGAACCACGTGCGTGAGCTCTCGCCGGAGGAGCTGCGCGTCCTGATCCTCGCGACGATGCCCGCACATCTGCACGCACGCTGGGAGGCCGAGCGCGCGGCCGACTACTCGTACGACGCCGGCGCGGGGATCGGCAGGTTCCGCGTGAACGCCTACTTCGACTTGGGGG
>DATING010000520.1:0-2516 GCA_035474555.1 Longimicrobium sp.
GCCGGCATCACACCTCTTCCGCGTCCGCCTGCCAGGCAAAGGGAACGCCCGTGCCCCCCGGCGCCGCGTCCGTGCGGATGGTGAAGTGCGTGGCCGTCAGCGTATCCACCCAGAACCGCGCCGCCGCGCCCAGGTTGCCGGCCGGGGTGACGGAGATGCCGCCCGCGGACGGCGCGCGCGCCAGCCCGTGCGCCACGGTGACGAACGCCGCCGCGGCCGGGACGGTGGCCGTGCCGCGGTTCTCCGTGCGGTAGCCGCGGCAGTCGCGCACGATGAGCGTTCCCGCCACCGCGGCGTTGTGGATGATGATGCGGTTGTCCCGCAGGTCCGTGTCCAGGATCTCCAGGTCCTCGATGGACGCGCCCGTGCTCTCGGCCAGCTCCACCGCGCGGTCGCAGCCCAGGATGGACCCGCCGTGCACCGCGATGCGGCGCATGGTGCCCCCCACGGCCCACAGCAGCACGCCGATCCCGCGCAGGGCGTCCGGCATCTTGACGTCGCGGATCATGGCGTTGGTGACACGGATGTTCTCCATGTCGTTGATGAGCGGCTCCAGCGTCGTCGGGACGTCGTTGCGGGTCATGATGGCCACGCCGCGCGGCTGTCCCGCATCCACCGTGTTCACGTGCCCGCGCACCTGCGGCGACTCCACGTGGATGTCACGCCCGCCCAGGACCAGGATGCAGGCCACGCCGCGGTGCGCGGTGGCCACCACGTTGGCGATGGTGCCGCCCTTCACCCGGTCGGTGGCCACCACCGAGCCGCGCAGCCCCGTGGCGAACACGCCGTCCACCAGCACGTTCTCGCCGTGCAGCTGGATGCCGTCGGCCGTGGCCTGGTTGGCCTCGCTCTGGATGAACGAGTTGCCGATGATCTGCGCGCCCAGCATCTCCGGGTTCTTTTCGTGGATGATGGCGCTGGACCCGCCCGGCGAGCCCACGTCCCAGCACACGTTGCCCGCCACGTACAGGTGCGAGCTGGAGATGTAGGCGAAGTTGGAGCCGCCCTGCGGCGGCGTGACGTCGGGCCCCAGCGTGCTCACGTCGCGGATGAAGTTGTTCACCAGCTCGATGCGCTCCGCCGACGCCTGCACCACGCGGGCGTAGGCGTAGCTGCCCGTGAGCTGGCCCTGCGTAAGGCCGCGCACGTAGTTGTTTGCGAACAGCAGCCGGCCGCGGCCGTGCTCGCCCTCGCCCTTGTACAGGTGGCACACGTAGCGCACGCAGTCGATGACCACGTTGTTGCGCATGATCACCTCTTCCGCGTTCATGGCGCAGTAGAGAATGCCGTGCGTGACGCCTTCGAAATGGCAGTCCTCCACCACCAGCCGGCGGACGGCCGGGGGGCTGATGACGGTGGGCGCGCCGGGCTCCTCGTCCGGGTCCGTCTCCACGTCGAACGTCCAGTAGACGAAGTACCGCAGGTCCGACGCGCGGCACAGCGTGGCCCGCACCTCCTCCAGCACGCGCGGGGGGCCGTTGGGGACCGCCGGCTCGATGGATCCCTGGCCGTCCAGCACCGTGCGCCAGTTCTCGAACTCCAGCCGCTCCAGCTCCACCTCGGCCCGCAGGTTCAGGAAGTCGTAGGTGTGGCCGGGGCCGCGCAGCACCACGCCCGGGCCCGAGCCCACGAAGCGGATGCGCTTGGTGAGCTGCTTTACGGTCGTCCACCCGGACAGGATGTAGGTCCCGGGGGGAAAGAGGATGGTAGAATCCGCCGGCACGTTGTCGATCAGGAGCCGCAGCGCGGGGCTGTCGTTGGTGGAGCCGTCGCCCAGCACGCCGTGCGCGCGGACGTTGTACACGGCTCCGCCCTCGTCCAGCAGGGTCCCTTCGATGATCGCCATACCCAACCTCTCGTCGTTGGAGAATCGCGGATTCTCGGTGGAAATTCCGCTCCAATAATATACCCGAAGAAACACCGAAGCAAAAGCCAAACTCCGTGCTAATTCAAAGGATTACGAAGGGTTTAGCAGGCGGGCAGAGGGGTGGAATCGCGTGGGGAAAAAGGTCGAAAAAGAGACCCCGCGTGCAACCCCGCGGGGCCCTTCGTTTTCGCGGGACGGATCGCCGTGTCCGGCGGCATCGTCCGCGCACTCGGGCTTTTCGGGGGGAGGCGGAGGGAGACGGACTGTTGCGGTCGCGACGGCCGGACGCGGACCGGACGGGTCGTGCAGGAGGCCAGAGATCCTTGGCAGAGCGGTTGCTGCCGGCGAGGGGACGGGATCCGCGTTTTTGGGAGGGGCAGGATCACGGTGGCGCGGCGGACATCCGTCCGGGCACATCATCCACCTGATCGCGAATCCGTAAAAACCGGATCGCTAAAATGATTGTGCACGTGAGTTCTACTGCTGCCGTTCCCCGTGGCCTCTTTCCCCCTGTGTGAGGCCTTCTTTGAAATCATGATGCACAATCAATCAGAGAGTCGGGTATAACACCCGATGCTTGGGTTGATTGTGTATTCCCGCTCAAAGATGGCTCAGGCGGAGGACGCGGAGACAAACAGAGAGGACGCGG
>DATING010000521.1:0-7477 GCA_035474555.1 Longimicrobium sp.
GCCGGGGATGGGGGGCGCTCCGCCCACGGCAGATCTCCGCCTCCCTGGACGAACCCCATCCGCGAACCGCCGTTCTCCCTTCCCCCATGCAGTTTATGGGGGAAGGGCCGGGGATGGGGGGCCCTCCGCCTCCGGCAGATCTCCGCCTACGGCTGCGGAACGCGCCCCTTCTCCTGCTCCGCCCGCGCTCTTGCCTCCGCCTCCTGCTGCACGCGCAGCCGCTCCAGCGCCTCCGCCTCGCTCGCCGATCCCGGCTCCACGCCGGGCCGCACCACGGGCGGGGGATCCGCCGGTCGCGTCGCGGGCCGTTGCGAGGGAGGGGCCGCCGGACGCGGCGCGGGACGCTGGGCCGGTTCGGCCGGGCGCTGGGCGGGCTGGGCCGGTTCGGCCGGGCGCTGCGCGGGCTGGGCCGGCTGCTGCGGGGGGCGCTGGACAGGACGCCGTGCCGGTCGCGGCGCCGGCTGTGCGGGGCGGGCGGCCGGGCGCTCCGCGGCGCGCTCCCGCGCCTGCTCGGCCTCGGCGATCTCGTCCTCCGCCTCCTCCTCGGCGCGGGTGCGGGACGGGCTCGCGGCGTTGCCCTGGATCTGCACCCCGCCCAGGCGCAGGCCCTGCACGGGCAACCCCTCGGGGAGCATCCGCTCCACCGTGGCCGTGTTCACCGGCTCCGCCTCCAGGTCCACGTCCACGAAGCGGAGCGTGTCGCCCAGGATCATCCCGAAGTCGCCCGTGATGTGCGTTCCCCGCGCGCGCAGGTCGGCGTCGCGGCCCAGGAACATCATCCCCCCCGGCCGGTGCTCGATGCGCAGCGACAGCTTGCCCCGCGCCTCGGACGGAAAGCGCGGATACAGCCACTGCAGGTCCCGGAAGGCGACGGAGTCCGTGCGGAACGCCAGGTCGTACATGGGCGCCTCGCGCTCGTCGAACCACTCCGGAAAGCTGTCCGTCCGCACCACGCCCGACATGGACAGCAGCGATCCCGGGAGGGAGATGACGGGCGCGTCCAGCTCCACGTGCGCGCGCAGCAGGGCCACCTGCCCCTGCACCTGGTTGAAGCGGACGGTGTCGCGGAAGATCTGCGCCGTGCCCCGCAGCGAATCGATGTGCAGGCGCGAGCCGTTGGTGCTCCCCGGGGCAAAACGCACGCGGGTGATGCGCCCGCTGAGCCGCGTGAAGTTCATGGTGCGGATGAACCCGCCCGCCACGCTGTCCACCAGCGCCAGCGAGGTGTCGGAGAGCGCCTCGCGCACCATGGCCCGCTGCGCCCGCGGCGACAGCGTGGTGTCCGGCGACCAGGGCGTCTGCAGGCGCACCAGGCCGTTGACCATGCGGATGGTGTCCAGCAGCGTGGCCCGCTCGATCCGGGGCCGGTTGGGGTCGCGCTGCGTGGTGTCCGCGAAGATCGCCTGGTAGTTCCACAGCGTGTCGCCGGGGAGCTTGAAGATGTAGATCTCCGGGTCGTACAGCGTGGCGCGGGTGATGTGGATGCGGGGCGAGAGCAGCGTCGTCACCCGGTAGTCCAGGAACGCGCTGTCCGCCACCACGAACGGGCGGCCCTGGTTGTCCGCGAGCGACAGGCCGTACACCTTGGCGCCCTCGAACAGGTCCCCCTCGATGCGCTGGACGGTGAGCTTGCCCCCGTGCGTGGCCTTGCCCAGCGCGTCCAGCGTGCGCTTGAGCACGAACTCGTGGCCACGCTCCGTACGCGCGACCACGTTGAGCAGCAGCAGGACGAGGAGCACGCCCAGCACCGCGCCGCCCAGCCCCCAGGTGAGCATCCGCACCATCCGCGCGCGCCGGGCCATCAGCCCTCCCCCGCCCCGCCGGCCGCCGCGCCCGCCGCGCGGACCTCCCTGCGGTCGTCCATGAAGATGCTCTCGATGCCGTGCCCCATCTCCTTCGCGTCGTCCAGCAGCGGCGGCCGGCCGCGGCGAAAGAACAGGTGCCGGCTGGTGGGGACGAAGTCGCCGGCGTCGTCGAAGTACATGTAGTGCGTGATGCGAATGACCCCGCCGCCCAGCCGCAGCACGTTCAGCGAGTTCTTTTCCCGCTCCCGCGCCCGCCCCCGGCGCGAGGTGCTGGTGCCGCTCTGCGCGATGATGATGCCGTGCTCGCGGTCCGCGCCCGCGTACACGTCCAGCGAGTTGCCGATGTACGCGCGGTGCAGGTGCCCGCCCAGGATCATGTCCACCCGCATGGCCGTGAACGCATCCAGCGCCCGCTTGGCCTTGGGCATCACGTCCGCCCCCTCCCAGTCCGGCGGCGGGGCGAAGTGGTGGTGCGCCACGATGATGCGGTGCACGTCGTCCGGCACCCCCTGGAACGCCTCGCGGGCCAGGTCGATCTGCCAGCGGTGAATGCGGCCGTTGGTGATGGCCTGCCGCGGCGCCGTGGAGTTCAGCGAGACGATGACGGCGCCCGGGATCTCCGTGACGTAGTCCAGCTTGTCGGTGATGTGCTTGCGGTAGTAGCGGTACGGGTCCGTGAGCCGCTCCAGGCCGCGGTACAGCGGCACGTCGTGGTTGCCCGGCGTGACGATGGTGGGCACCCCCGGCAGCGTGTCCAGGAACGCGCGGGCCTCCGCGAACTGCTCCTCCCGCGCCCGCTGCGTAAAGTCGCCCGAGGCCACGATGCAGTCGGGGCGCAGGCGGTGTGCGAACGCACGGACGGCCTCCCCCACCTCCGGGTGGTAGGGGGGGCCAAAGTGCAGGTCGGAAACGTGGAGAATGGAGATCAAGCCGGCTGCCGGGGTCGCTGGAAGGTGGACGGGACCGCGCGAATGGATGCTAGTCCTGCTACCCCCGTGCCATGGGGACGGAATCGCGCGTGAGCCCGGGAAACGGCAGGTCCGCGCGGGCGTTCAGGTCCAGCCCGCCGCCCTCGCCGCGGCGCCAGCGAAAGAGCGCCGCGCGGGCGATCATGGCCGCGTTGTCCGTGGACAACCGGGGGGACGGCGCGTACAGCTCCCCCGTGCGCCCCAGCTTGCGCTGCAGCGACTCGCGCAGGGCGCGGCTGTTCGCCACCCCGCCGCCCAGCACCACGCGCCGGCACCCCGTCTCGCGAACGGCGCGCAGGGTCTTTTCCGTCAGCACGTCCACGGCGGCGGCCTGGAACGAGGCGGCCACGTGCGGCACCTCGTCCGCCAGCGTCCCCTCCGCCTCCAGCCGGCGCACGAGCAGGCGCACGGCGTTCTTCAATCCGCTGAACGACATGTCGTAGTACTCGCGGTCGCCCAGCCGCTCGCCGCGCTTGAGCAGCGGGCGCGGGAGGGGATGCCGCGCGGGGTCGCCCGCCTCGGCGGCGCGCTGGATGGAGGGGCCGCCGGGGTAGCCCAGCCCCAGGATCTTGGCCGCCTTGTCGAACGCCTCGCCGGCCGCGTCGTCGCGGGTGCCGCCCAGGAGGTGGTACTCGCCCCAGGCCGGGACCCACAGGAGCAGCGTGTGCCCGCCGGAGACCAGGAGCGCCACGAACGGGGGCTCGGCGCCGGGGTGCTCCAGGTGCGTGGCGAACAGGTGCCCCTCCATGTGGTGCACGCCCACGACGGGCTTTCCCGTCGCCCACGCCGCCGCCTTGCCCCACGCCACGCCCACCAGCAGCGCGCCGATGAGCCCCGGCCCCGCCGTCACCCCCACGACGTCGATGTCCTCCAGCCGCACGCCGGCCTCGCGCAGGGCGCCGTCCACCACGTCGTCCACCGTCCGCAGGTGGGCGCGGCTGGCCAGCTCCGGCACCACACCTCCGTACAGGCGATGCACGTCCTGGGTAAAGATGACGTGCCCCAGCAGCTCGCGCTCGCCGCGGAGCACGGCCGCCGAGGTCTCGTCGCACGACGTCTCGATCCCCAGGACCAGTGTCTCGCTCACGGCGCCGTCCCGGGCTGCGAGTCCGCCGGCGCGGGCGCGGCCGGCGGCTGCGCGCCCTCCGGATACACCCGCACGCGCGCCGGCGTGGGTCGCGCCGTGATGCCCGGCGGCAGGCCCTCGAAAACGAGCGGCGCGTCCACGCCCCCCGCGGGGATCACGGCCGGCAGCGAGTCGCGCGGCACGACCGCGCGCAGGGCCGCGGCAAAGACCGCGTTCAGCGTGCGCTGCGGGCCCTGCACCGTCACCTGCACCCGGGGCGTGGCGGTGGCCATCCCGTCCGGGACGTACACCTGCACGGCGCCCACGGACCGTTGCGCGCGCAGCTCCACGCCGCCGCTCACCCGCACGGCGCCGCGCGAAAAGCTCAGCCCCCCCATCCCCGCCGTGTCGATGTCCACCTGGCGCGAGAAGGTGGAGTCGTTGTCCGGCACGATCTCGAAGCGGTCCGTGGTCACCGACGTGAGCTCCGCCAGGCGGTCCGCAGGGCCCGTGACGCGCACCTCGGCGGGGAGGATCTCCAGGTCCTCGCCCACGGCGTAGCGATCCAGGGACCGCCGTCCGATCCGCGCCCGGACGGGGACCACGCGGCTGGCCAGGCGCTGCAGGTCCACGCGGACGACGGCGGGGCGGATGTCCTGCACCCGCACGGACAGGCCGGAGGGAATGCGCAGCATGGAGGGATCCACCGGGAACGCGCGGCGCTCGCCCACGGCGGACAGGGGGAGCACCAGCGTGGGCCGGTCCAGCGCCAGCTCCCACAGCTCGCGCCCCGGCCCCGTGAACTGCACGCGCACCTCCCCCGGCTCCGTGGGCCCGCCCAGCACGTACTCCGGGTCGCGGACCACGGGGTCCACGCGCACGGGGATCCACTGGCTGGTCACCTGTTCCGAGCTGACGACGGCCCAGATGAGCACCGCCAGCCCCAGCGCGGCCAGCTTGAGGCGCCAGTTGTAGGTCAGGAAGTCCGCGGAGAGCTTCACCCGGCTCCTTCCCCCAGCAGGCGGCGGATGAGCTCGGGGTGCGAGCCCGTGTCCCACTCCGTGGCGCCGATCACCTTCTTCTGGATGACGCCGTTGCGGTCGATGATGAACGACTCCGGCACCCCCGTCGTGCGGTAGGTGCGCTGGATGCCGCCGGCGGGATCGTGCCAGATGGTGAAGGTGAGCCCCAGCTGCTTGGCGAAGTCCGCCACGTCGCCGCCCGCCTGCCCGCCGGGCGTCGTCGTCCCCGGAGCCGCGTCCACGCTCACGGCCACGATCTTGAGCCCCTGCGGGCCCAGCTCGCGGTGCAGGCGCTCCATGGAGGGCATCTCGTCGCGGCAGGGGCCGCACCAGGTGGCCCACACGTTCAGCAGCACGACCTGCCCCCGGAGGTCCGCCAGCGAGACGGGGCGGCCCTGCAGGTCCGTGGCGGTGAACGCGGGCGCCTCGCTGCCCACCTCCACGGGCAGAAAGCGGTCGCGCACGAGCCAGCCGGCGCCCAGCAGCAGCACCAGCAGCGCGACCACGCCCCCCACGAACCCCCACTGCCGCGACTTCGCCATCATTCCTTCGCGTGTGTCCTGGTGGATCGAACTGCAACCTGCCGACTACCGGGCGGATTCCCTTCGAACCCGGAGTTTTACGGCGCCCGCTTCGCGGGGCCCCTCACCCCCCGGCCCCCTCCCCCGCTTCGCGGGCAGGAGGGGGAGAACTTCGTACCGGCGGAAATCGGCCCTCCGGCACGGCCTGGGGTGTACACCCTCTCCCACGCAGTTTGTGGGAGAGGGTGGGTGAGGTTTACGAACCCGGGTGAGGGCCCTTCCCCTCCCCTACGGCACCGCCGGCTCCTCGGCCGGCACGGGCTCCGGCTCGGCGGGCTCGGCCTCCGCGGGCTCGGCCACGGCCGCGGAATCCACCCCCAGCGAATCGGCGGAGGGCGGTGGAGGCGGATTGGGATCGGCGCCGGCCAGCGTCACGCGCACGCGCTCACCCATCCGCAGGCTGTCGCCCTCCACCGGCGACTGCGCCACGATGGTCCCCTCCGGCTCGGGAGACCCCGGATCGTACGCCACGCGACCCATCTCCAGCCCTCCCGCCTGCAGCCGCACCCGCGCGTCCGCCGAGGGCAGCCCCACCAGCGGCGGCACGCGGACGAACGGGGGCCCGGCGCTGATCAGCATGGTCACGATGCTGCCCACGGCGGCCCGCTGCCCCGTGGCGGGGCTCAGCCCCAGGATGGTGCCCTGGTCGCGGCGGTCGCGCACGCGGCGGATGGCCACCCGGTACCCGAAGCGCTGCAGCAGCCCGATGGCGTCCGCGCGCGGCAGGCCGCGGATGGCCGGCACCGCGCGCATCTCCGGCCCCGTGCTGAGCACGATGCGCACCGTGGAGCCGCGCGCCACCTCCTCGCCCGGCAGCGGGGTCTGCATCAGCACGCGGCCGCGGGGCACGCGCGGGTTGGGGAGCGAGTCGCCGCGCTGCATGTCCAGCCCCTCGCGGTCCAGCGCCCGCTCCGCCTGCTGCGTCGTGCTGTTGGTCAGGTCCGGCACCGTGACGATGGCGGACCGGCCGAAGCCCGGAAAGAACAGGAACGTCATGAGCAGGTAGCCCAGGACGAAGCAGGTGAGCCCCGTGAGCAGCACCCACTTGAGCAGCACCCGCTCGTTGAAGTACCGGCGTACCCGCACGGGGAGCTCGCGGTGCCATCCGGGGGCCGGCGCGGGAAAGCGGCGGCGCACGGGCGGCTTCACGCGCCCCTCCGCAGGCGCGCGGCGAACGACCCGTCCACCCCCTGCCGCTGCGGCAGCACGCACAGGTGCCCCGCCTCGTCCAGCAGCGCCCCGTCCACCGCCCCCGAAGGCTCCAGCGTCCACCCCGGCCGGCCCGCCAGGAACGTCTCGATCCGCAACTCGTTCTCCTCGCGCTCCAGCGAACAGGTGGAATACACCAGCAGCCCTCCCGGCTTCACCAACCCCGCGGCGGCCGCGAGCAGCTGATCCTGCAGCCGCACCAGCGCCGCGAGGTCGTCTTCCGTCACGCGCCAGCGGCCGTCCGGGTGCCGGCGAAAGGTCCCCGTCCCCGTGCAGGGCGCGTCCAGCAGCACCGCGTCCACGGCGCGGAACGGCGGCCGGCGCCCGTCCGCCACCACGGCGCCCACGCGGCCGCCCCATCCCAGGCGCTCCGCGTTCTGCACCACGCGCCCCATCCGCCGCAGCGACATGTCCGCCGCCGCCACGTGCCCGGCGCGCTCCGCCAGCCCCATCGCCTTGCCCCCCGGCGCCGCCGCCAGGTCGATGACGGTCGCCCCCTCCGGCACGTCCGCGTAGCGAACGACGAGCGCCGCGGACGGGTCCTGCACCACGGCGGGGACCGTCGCCAGCGCCTGCGCGGCCGTGGCGGGGGGAAGGATGCGCAGCGAGTCCGGCGCGAAGTCCACCGTCTCCGCCTCGATCTCCGCCTCCGCCAGCCGCGCCCGTGCGTCCTCCGCGGTGATGCCGAGGGGACGGATGTACAGCTCCGGCCGCAGGTTGTCCGCCTTCACCAGCGCCCGCGCGTCATCCCGCCCCCAGCGCGCGATCCACCGCTGCACCAGCCAGCGCGGGTGCGACCCCCACGACTCCAGGTGCGCCACGGGAT
>DATING010000522.1:0-4604 GCA_035474555.1 Longimicrobium sp.
TTCTCCCCCTCTCCGCGAGGAACGAGCGGGGAGGGGGCCGGGGGGAGGGGCGCCCGCCCGTGCACGGACTCCGCCGTCGTGCACGATCCCCATCTCCCTCCTCCGCGCCGTTTGCGGGGGAGGGTCGGGGAGGGGGGCGCCTCGCCCGCGCGGAGAGCTCCGTTCCGGGACGAAAGCTTTTCCGCAGTCCGGGCCCCACAACGCGAAGAGGCGGCCCGCGATGGGCCGCCTCTTCGTCACTCCCGCCGGACTTCGCCGGAGCTGCTAGGCCGCGAAGGGCTCAGGAAGCGCGGTTGTAGACCAGCTTGTACGTCAGCGGGTTGGGCAGGCGCGGGCTGGTGATGGTCACGTTCATGGTGAGCGTGCTGCCATCCGGGCTGATCGAGAACACGTTCACGCGCTGGCCGTCCTCGGCCCCGAACGTCTGCTCCAGCTTGGCGTTCTCCCACTCGGTGGTCACGCGCACGCAGTCGCCCTTGACCTGCGGGCAGGTGCGGCCCGTCTCGCGGTGCCACAGCACCGGCTGCCCGTTGCCCGGGCTGCTGACCGAGGGACGGCCCTGCATGTCCACGCGGATGTTGGTCTGGTCGTAGCTGATGACGAGCTGCGGGTACGCCACGTTGGTGCTGCGCAGCCGCGGACGCGCGATCTGCCGCACCACCACGTTCATCCGCGCCACGGCCGTGTTGATCTTGGCGTTGATGTCGTCGCTCTGCGAGCGGTTGAGCGTCCACGTGCCCCGGATCTGCGACTGCTGCGCCTCGACCGCCTGCGGGAGTACGGCGAAGAGTGCGATCGCACAGGCCAGGACGATGCGTTGACGGCGCATGGCAAATCCTCCAAGATGCTAAGGGAGACGGGCCGCGCATCGCGGGCCGCGATGAGCGGCCGGAGGCGGCATGGGTACCCGGAAAGGTCCGGGAATCTAAGACGTTTGCGGGGCGCGCGGTAGAGCAGGCGCCGCAAACACCCTTTCCCAGCATGATGCGTACCCCCGCGCCGCGCCGGGAGGTCCGTCGCCGCCGCCGGTGAAACCCGGAGCGGCCCGTCGCGTACGGCCCTGCGGCTCCGCGCGCGCGCCATTGCGGCGTCGCGAATTCGCATCCTCCCGCATCCCACACATCCGAAAGAGGCCCGGACGATGACCGACCCCGTCCGCCAGACCCGCGTCCTTACGCAGATCGACCCGCGCAGCTGGGAGCACCCGGCGGACCGCGCGGCGCTCAACGCCCTGCGCCGCATCCCCGTGTTCGACCAGGTGCTGCGCACCGTCTTCGGCTTCTTTGGCGAAAAGCCGCTGCGGCTGGCCTTTCTCGCCGGCTCCGTGCGGGTGAGCGAAACGCAGTTCACCCGCGTGCACCGGCTGTACATGCAGGCCGCGCAGACGCTGGACTTTGCCCCCTGCCCACTGTACGTGCAGCAGCGCGCGGAGCTGAACGCCTTTGCCTACGGCATGCAGCAGCCGTTCATCGTGCTGAACTCCATGACCGTCAGCTACCTGGACGACGACGAGCTCCGGTTCGTCCTGGGCCACGAGCTGGGGCACGTGATGAGCGGCCATGCGCTGTACCTCACCATGACGGAGGTGCTGTACCGCCTGTCGCTCACGGGCTTTCCCATCGTGGGGCTGGCCGCGCAGGCGGTGCTGATGGGGCTGCTGGAGTGGAAGCGCAAGGCGGAGCTCTCGTGCGACCGCGCCGGCATCCTGGCCGTGCAGAACCCCGAGCCGGCCATGTGCACCATGCTGCGCTTCGCGGGCGGCAGCGCGGGCGAGACCAACCTTGCCGACTTCATGCGGCAGGCCGAGGAGTACCGCGAGACGGGCGACCTGGCGGACCAGGTGTTCAAGGTGCTCAACGTGCTCTCGCTCACCCACCCCGAGCCCGTGATCCGTGCCGCGCAGATGCGCAACTGGTTCGAGAGCGGAGCCTACGAGCGCATCCTGGCGGGCGAGTACCACCGCCGCGGCGAGCCCGACGCGGCGTACAAGGAAGACGTGGCCGCCGCGGCCGCATCCTACCGCGAGAGCGCGCGCGACGCGTTCACCAACGCGCAGCAGGCCGCCCGCAAGGTGGTGGATTCGTTCCGACAGGGGTTCGGGCCCCGGTAGGAACGAAGTCCCCTTCCCCGTCCCCCGGTGAACCGCGCCGGGAGAGGGGGAGAACGTCCGCCGGGGCCGCACAGGGCCCGGCGGACGCCCCCTCCCTCTCGTTGCTCGCCCTCCTCTCGAAACGCCCCGGCGAGGCGCACATCAGCGCCACGCCTCTTTCAGCGCCTTGAATTTACGCCGCCGCAAAGTCTGCTTCCGCGCGGCGGCACCGGGGATCCTGGTCCCGCGTGGCCTGGGGCGCGACGAACCCGCGGGGCCATCCAAGTATCTACACGACAATCACTTACCGGTAAACACACATCGGCCTGCGCGCGGAGTGTCAGGCATCCGCACGCCGCGGAGGCGTGCTCCGCGTGTGCGAATCCGGCTAAACCCCAGCAATGGCGCCGCCGGAAGTGGAACCGGGTTTGCATGAGGGGCCGCGCGGGCGAGCCGAACGGCCGCGCCTGACCTCCAACCGCCCACTCGTGGAGACTCCCATGAACAAGGCACAGTTCATCGACCAGGTGGCCGAGAAGGCCGGGATGAGCCGGGCAGCAGCGGCACGCGCGGTCGACGCCATCTTCGACACGGCCGGGGGCGCAGTCTCCTCGGCGGTGCACACCCTGGGGGAGCTGTCCATCCCCGGGTTCGGCAAGTTCACCAAGAAGACGCGCGCGGCGCGCCAGGGCCGCAACCCGCGCACGGGCGCCGTGATCGACATCCCGGAGCGCAGCACCATCGCCTTTACGGCCGGCAAGAACTTCCGTGAAGGCACCGTGAGCGGACGCCGCAAGGCGGCCGGCGCGGCGCTGGGTGCGGTGGCCGGTGCCACGGCGGGCGCGGCGGCCGCGGCGGCCAGCAAGCCCAAGCGCGGCAGCAGCGTGTCGGCCACGGCGGGCACCACGGGCGAGACCGGTGGCACCACCGCCGGCGGGTCCACGGGGGCCGGCAACGGGCGCAGCGGCGGTGCGGTCGGGGGCGGCGCGTCCAAGAGCGGGGCGGGCTCCAAGAGCGGGTCGGGCTCCAAGAGCGGCAGCAAGAGCGGCGGCAGCAAAAGCCGCTGACCGCACCGGCTGAACGGTGGAACGAGGGGCCGCGCCCGAGGGCGCGGCCCCTTTCTTTCATAAGGGCGGGCAGATGTCGTTCGCCGCGTATGCACAGGCACCGTTCCGCATGGCCGATACAGAAGTTCGCCGCATCGTATGGAGATCCGCCGACGTGGCGCGGGTCTTCGCCATGGGAATGCTTTTCCTGTTCCTGTGGCGTTTCTTCTGGATGGTGCACAACGCGCTGTTCATCGTCATCCTGGCCATCCTCATCGCCATCGTCATCCACGCGCCGGCCAAGCGGCTGGTGCGGATGGGGGTGCCGTTCCGCGTGGCCCTGCCGCTGATGACGGTGGTCTTCGTGGGCAGTTTGGTGGGGCTGCTGGTGGCCATGGTGCCGCACGTGGCGGCGCAGATCCGGCTGCTGGCCACGGAGCTCCCCGCGGCGCTGGAGCAGGTGCAGGGGTGGTTCCGCAGCCAGGCCGGCGAGGGCCCGGGGTCAGACCTGTCGCAGAACATCACCCGCCAGGCCACGGAGTTCATCGGCCGCTTCGTGCCCATGGCGTTCAACATGATCACCACGGTGCTGGGCTCGTTCGCCATCATCGTGCTGGCGACGTTCTTTGCCGCCCAGCCGGACGTGTACCGCGACCTGCTGATGAAGGTGGTGCCCAGCGAGTCCCGCGACCGCTGGGAGCGCGTGTACGAGGAGGCGGGGCGCAACCTGCGGCAGTGGACGGTGGGCAAGGCGCTCACCATGCTCTTCATCGGCGTGGTGACGTACGTGGGGCTCACGCTCTTCAAGATCCCCGGCGCCCTGGCCCTGGCGGCGTTCGCGGCGCTGATGGAGTTCATCCCAAACTTCGGGCCCACCATCGCGGCGGCGCCGGCGGTGATCGCGGCGTTCGCCATCGCGCCGTCCACGGCCTTGTACGTGGCGGCCTTCTACTTCCTGCTGCAGCAGGTGCAGAACGCCATCACGGTGCCCCTGGTGGAGCGGCGGGCGGTGAACATCCCCCCGGCCATGCTGCTGGTGTGGCAGCTGATGCTGGCGGTGGGGTTCGGGTTGATGGCGCTGTTCGTGGCCACGCCGCTGCTGGCGATCCTGGTGGTCGCCGTCCGCATCCTGTACTTCGAGCCCAACGAGGAGCGAAAGGAGTGGAACCGCCGCGAGACGCCGGTGCCGGTGCCGGACGCGGGGGCCGTCGCCGTGACGGACTCGGTGCCGCCGCACACGCCGCCCGGGCCGCAGCAGGCGTAACGGACCGGCGGGCGTGACGGATCGGCAGGGCGGATCAGCAGGGTTTGATGGATCGGCAGGAGGGACGGATCGGCAGGGTGTGCGACGTTCCGGCGGGCGCCCCCACCCGCTCGTTCCTCGCGACCTCCCCCAAAAACCCCTGGGGGAGGTGGGATGGATCGTGCTGGCGAGGCGGAGTGTGCGGCACGGGCGGAGGGCCCCCTCC
>DATING010000523.1:0-4414 GCA_035474555.1 Longimicrobium sp.
CCTTGAGCGTGCGGCTCGAGGCGCAGGTCCAGCTCGGCACCGCCACGGTCAGGTCGCACCCCACGTTGCCGCCGGCGCCGGGGGTGTTGCCGTTCGCCGCCGTGCTCACGCGCAGGCGGATGCCGCCGTTGTAGCGGATGCGGAACTCGTTGTCGGCCTGGTTGCGCACCGAGTCGGTGGTGGACTCGTCGCCCATCGCCATGGTGCCGGTGTGGGTGTTGTTCGAGGCGCGGTAGCCGATCGCCACCGAGTAGTCGTTGTTGGCGGTGGTGCGGTAGCCCAGCGCCACCGATCCCTGCCCGCCCGCGCGCACGGTGTAGCCGATGGCCGTGCAGGCGAACCCCGAGCACACGTTGCTGGCGCCCGCGCTGAACCCGGCCGTGCCGCTGACGGTGACGCCCGAGCCGAAGCCCACGCCCACCGTGGAGCTGACCGTCACCTGGTCGCCGTAGGCAAAGGCACCGTAGTCGCTGGCGATCACCTGGTTGCCGCCCGCGAAGGTGAAGTCGTCCATGTTGGCGTCGTCCCAGGTGGTGGCGCCGGCCCCGACGGGCGCGCGGCCAAAGCGAAGCGCGCCGCGGCAGGGGTGCCACATGAAGCGGGTGCCGGCGCCCGTCGCCGGGATCTGCGCCGCGCACCCCGCGGTGTTGCCCACGTCGCGTACGAAGCCGTAGGACACGAAGGCGCCGCTGCTGTCCACGCGAAAGCGGTCGCCCACGGGCGAGCCGGACTCCGCCTGCAGCAGGACGGCGGACTGGGCGCCGGCGGAGGGCGCCGCGAACAGCAGCGCGGCGGCACAGGCGGCGAGAATGCGAAGTCTCATGGCACGGTTCCCGGGATGGAGTAGGAGGAGGTTCACTGGGCGACCAGGCGGAGCAGGTGGCCCACGTTGCGCACGCGGCCAGAGACGATGCGTCCCGGCGCGACGACGTGCAGGTCGCCGCTGAGCGTGTAGGTGCCCGTTACGAGCAGGCTGGGAACGCGGCCGCGCACCACTTCGGACGTGCCGGCCAGCTGCAGCACGCCCGTGGTGCCCACGATGCCCGAGCCCACGGTGTACCCGGTGAGCACGTTGGCCGAGGCCGTCAGGTCGAACGCGCCCAGCAGGAGCGTGGCCCCGTCCGCCACGGTCACCCCGCCGATGCTCGTCGCGGCCACCAGGGCGGGAAAGTTGGGCACGCCCGCGGGGATGATGGCCGAGTCCACGGCCGCCGGGGCGTATCCGCCGTCCCAGTTGGCGCCCGCGCTCCAGTCCGCCGACACGGATCCGTTCCACACGCGCCCCGCGCCCGTCACGTCGAAGACCATCTCCCCCGCAAAGGCGCCGGAGGTGGCGGTGATGGAGCAGGTCGCCGCGCGGATGCCGCTGACGGTGCCCGTGCCGGTGACCTGCGCGCAGAGCGGGTCCGTGGTGCCAAACGTCACGACCCCGGGGACGACCGCGCCCACGGCGTTCTTGACGACGGCCGTGAGCGCGGTGGGGGTGGCCGGGTGCAGCGGGCCGTACGACGCGCCCGGAAGCTCTCCGTTCAGCGTGATGTAGCCCGTGGGATACTGTACCGGGGCGGAGACGAAGACGGAGAAGATGAAGCGCGTGGCGGTGGGGGGCACGACGAAGGTCCACGTCTCCGCCGGCGACACGTCCGACTGCTCCAGCAGGTACGGGTAGTTGTAGTAGGGCTGCGCGGCCGCCGTGAAGAACGCGAAGCCGTCCGGCACCACCGACGCGATGCCGCTCCCTTCCACCACCGTGGGAACCTCGTGGAAGTAGATGCGGATCCCCGCCGGGTCCAGCGTGGTGCCGTCGGTGGTGCCCAGCGGCTGCTCGATCAGGTTCTGCAGCGTGGCGTCGAAGGTGAACTGCCCCGTGCCGGAGTTGTAGTTCACGTTGGTGGACGTGAGCTGCACGTAGATGCCCTGGTTGCCCAGGATCAGCCCCGAGGCCTCGCCCACGTCCGGCGCGGCGGGCACGCACGACACGGTGCCGGCCTGGCGGTCCGCCGTGCAGGTGAGCTCCGCGATGGTGGCCGTGGGCCCGCCCGGCTCGCCGCCCGGCGTGGCGCCGCCCGCCGCGGGTCCCGTGGGGGAGCGGTCGGTGCAGGCTGCCGCCGCCAGCAACGCCAGGAGGGCGGTGCGGGCGCCGTACGCCCGTGGAATGGTCATGTGCGACCTCGCTCGGATCGGTGAGATGTACGCGCACGGATGCGAAGGCCGCCTCCCGGATGGGGGACCAGGAGCCGGCGAGCCGTTGCGACGTGTGGACGGACCGGCGCGGATGCGCCGCTTGATGGGACCGCGAGAGACCGAGCGGGGAAGGCTGGGAGGCCGCAGTCCAACACTGCGTCGGGAGTTGTAGCAGTTTGTGGCTGCCTGGGTCTCCCTGCACGGGCGCATAGTAATCCGTGACCCCACCGTACGCAAGCACGCAAATTGTTGGGATAAAGGCACTTAGACGGATATCCCAAACTAATCGCCTCGTCGCGCGTGTAGCAGTTCGCGCAAAGGTTTCTCCGCTGCACGCTGCAATCGGCTGCCCTGTATGCCTTTATCCCCGGGTGCCGGACTCGGCGGGCGCGGAACACCCGGCGCGGCGGCGTGGCGAGATGATTCGTTTACGCGCGCGCAGCCGTGCGGAATCCGTCTACCGAAGCGGTGAGACGCAGATACGCCCCCGGCTCCGTGGATCGAGGCGCGGGCGTGCGGCGGAACGCGGGTGCGGAGATTGCGCCCCGCGCCCGCCCAGGCGCCGATCCGTATCCATCCACCCGCACCGCCGTTGACGATGCTGCTGCGCTCCACCGAACGGGGGCTGTACTGCGAGGCGGGGGACTTCTACATCGATCCCTGGCAGCCGGTGGAGCGCGCCGTCATCACCCACGCGCACGGCGACCACGCGCGCTGGGGGAGCGAGGCGTACCTGGGTTCGCTGGAGGGCGAGCGCGTGCTGCGGACGCGCATGGGGCCGGGCGCGCGCATCCGCGCGGTGGAGTTCGGCGAGACGGTGAGCATCAACGGTGTGCGCGTGTCGCTGCACCCGGCGGGGCACATCCTGGGGAGCGCGCAGGTGCGGGTGGAGCACGCGGGCGAGGTGTGGGTGGTCTCGGGCGACTACAAGACGGAGGCGGACCCCACCTGCACCCCGTTCGAGCCCGTGCGCTGCCACACCTTCATCACCGAGTCCACCTTTGGGCTCCCGATCTACCGCTGGCGCCCGGACCGCGAGGTGTTCGCGCAGATCGACGCGTGGTGGCGCGCCAACGCCGAGCAGGGACGCGCCTCGCTGCTGTTTGGCTACGCGCTGGGCAAGGCGCAGCGGCTGCTGGCGGGGATCGATCCGTCCATCGGCCCCATCTACACCCACGGTGCGGTGGAGCGGTTGAACGGCGACTACCGCGACACGGGCATTCCCCTGCCGCCCACGCGCAACCCCGTGGCGGAGGGGCGCGGGCACGACTGGGGCGGCGCCATGGTAGTCGCGCCGCCTTCCGCGCACGGCACACCGTGGATGCGGCGCTTCGGCAACGGGTCCACGGCGTTCGCGAGCGGGTGGATGCGGGTGCGCGGGCATCGCCGCCGCCGCGCCGTGGACCGCGGCTTCGTGCTCAGCGACCACGTGGACTGGCCGTCGCTGCTCGCCTCCGTGCAGGCGACGGGCGCGGAGTGCGTGTGGGTGACGCACGGCTACCGCGAGCCCGTGGTGCGCTGGCTGCGCGAGCACGGCCTTCAGGCGCAGGCCGTCGCCAGCCGTTGGGAGGGCGAGACGGACGAGTCCGACGTGGTGGCGGAGGACGGCGGCCCCGTGAAGCCGATCGTGGAACCGGGCGAATCCTCCGTGTGATGTGATCCCGGATCGCTACATTGATTGTGCACGGGAGTTCTACTGCTGCCGCACAAGGAAGGACCTGTTCCCCGTGGCCTCTTTCCCCCTGTGTGAGGCCTTCTTGGAAATCATGAATGCACGATCAATCAGAGAATCGGGTATGATACCGTTTCCCACGGTTCCGTGTGCACTCGACCATCGTCTTTCACGCAGAGCCGCGGAGGAGAAAAGAGAGCCGCAGAGAACGGATTCGCCTCTGCGTCTCTCTCTTTCCCTCTGCGGCTCTGCGTGAAATGCGGTTCCTGTGTGCACAAGGGATTCTCAGCTTTGGTATGAGACCTTTCCCGCTTTGTGGATAAAATGACGAAGCCCCGTCCGGCGCACCGGACGGGGCTTTCGGTTGGGATCAGGCGGCCGGCCGTCAGCCCACCTGCCCGGCGGGCGCGGGGGCCGGATCGGCGGCGGCCTCGACCACCTTGTAGGCCTGCACCTTTCCGCGGAACTTCTCCACGATGCCGTCGGCAAAGCGGTTGGAGACGGCGGCGATGGTGAGCGCGGGGTTGGCGCCCACGGGGCCCGGCAGCACCGAGCCGT
>DATING010000524.1:0-3643 GCA_035474555.1 Longimicrobium sp.
TGTAAACGTCCGCCCCGCGCATCGCGACCGCCCCCGCGGGGTGCCCGCGGTCCCAGCACCGCAAAAGGGACGACGGCGTATCGAGCGTGACGGAAATATGGCGATCCGGGCGAGGGGGCCGCTAAGATTCTCATCGATTCCCATCCATCGGATCCCGAAGACGGCGACCCAGCGCATGAGCAGCTACGACGCGGACGTGATCATCGTGGGGGCGGGGCTGGCCGGCCTGGTGGCGGCCGCGGAGGCGGCGGATGCCGGGCGGCGCGTCATCGTGCTGGACCAGGAGCCGGAGGGGTCGCTGGGCGGCCAGGCGTTCTGGAGCTTCGGGGGATTGTTCCTGGTGGATTCGCCCGAGCAGCGGCGGATGGGCATCAAGGACTCGCGCGAGCTGGCCCTGCAGGACTGGCTGGGGAGCGCGGGGTTCGACCGGCCGGAGGACGCGTGGCCCCGCAAGTGGGCCGAGGCCTACGTCGACTTCGCCGCCGGTGAGAAGCGGTCATGGCTCCACCAGCAGGGGATGCGCTGGTTTCCCGTGGTCGGCTGGGCGGAGCGGGGCGGATACCTGGCCATGGGCCACGGCAACAGCGTGCCGCGCTTTCACGTCACCTGGGGCACGGGGCCGGCCGTCGTGGAGCCGTTCATCCGCCGCGTGCGCGATGCGGTGGCGCGCGGGCGCATCGACCTGCGCTTTCGCCATCGCGTCACGGGCCTCACGCAGACGGGCGGCGCCATCGACGGCGTGCGGGGTGAAACGCTGGAGGCCAGCACCGTCGTCCGGGGCGCATCCAGCTCCCGCACGGTCACGGGGGATTTCGCGCTGCGGGCGCAGGCGGTGGTCGTGACGTCGGGCGGCATCGGCGGCAACCACGAGCTCGTGCGCCGCAACTGGCCGCCGCGCATGGGCCCCGCGCCGAAGAGGATGCTGAGCGGCGTTCCCGCGCACGTGGACGGGCAGATGCTGGAGGTGGTCTACGGTAGCGGGGGGAGCGTCATCAACCCGGACCGCATGTGGCACTACACGGAGGGGATCCAGAACTGGGATCCCATCTGGCCCATGCACGGCATCCGCATCCTTCCCGGGCCGTCGTCGCTGTGGCTGGATGCGCTCGGGCGGCGGCTTCCCGCGCCGCTCTTTCCTGGCTTCGACACGCTGGGCACGCTCGAGCACATCATGCAGACGGGGTACGACTACACCTGGTTCGTGCTGACGCAGAAGATCATCGAAAAGGAGTTCGCCCTCAGCGGCAGCGAGCAGAACCCCGACCTCACGGGCAAGGACATCCGCATGGTGCTGGGCCGCGCGCTTCCCGGCGCGCCGGCCCCCGTGGAGGCGTTCAAGCAGAAGGGCGCCGATTTCGTCGTTGCGAAGACGCTGCCGGAACTGGTGCGAGGGATGAACGCGCTGACGGACGAGCCTCTGCTGGATGCGGCGGCCGTGGAGCGCGAGATCGTCGCGCGCGATTCGCAGCTCACCAACCCGTTCGGCAAGGATGCGCAGATCACGGCCATCCGCGGCGCGCGGGCCTACCTGGGCGACAAGCTGATCCGCGTGGCCAAACCGCACGCCATCCTGGATCCCAAGGCGGGCCCGCTGATCGCCGTGCGGCTGAACATCCTCACCCGCAAGACGCTGGGCGGCCTGCACACGGACCTTTCCGCCCGCGTGCTCAACGCCGACGGCGAGCCGCTGCCGGGGCTGTACGCGGCCGGCGAGGTGGCGGGTTTCGGCGGCGGCGGGATGCACGGCTACCGCGCGCTGGAGGGCACCTTCCTGGGCGGCTGCATCTTCTCCGGCCGCGTCGCCGGGCGGGCGGCGGCCGCGGCGGTGGCGTAGCGCTACGGCCGGTTCACGCGGAGGACGCGGAGGAGCGGAGGGCGCGGAGAACGACGGTTCTCCGCGCCTTCCCGTGCTTCTCGCCCCCTCCGCTTGTTTCCTGGGGGAGGCGCCGCCGGTCCCTCCCGTGTCTCCATCGTTGGCGCCGACCGAAGGATCTCCTCGCCCGTGATCGACCTCCGCACCGGGCGTCCGCCGCACGCCGGCTGTGGCCCTCCCCCGGCCTCGCTTAGGCTCGTCCACCCCCTCCCGCAAACTGCGCGGGAGGGGGTGTACACCCCAGCCCGTGCACGGAAGCGCGCTTTCGTCAGCGGGAAGGTCTCCCCTCTCCACGCGTAGTTTGCGCGGGGAGGGGCCGGGGGAGGGGCCCTCGGCGCCTCGCAGGAAGTATCCATCTTCATCGAATCCTCGCCTGTCCCATCGCCGTGGACGATCGGCGTGCGCTTTGCCAAATCATACCTCCAGTCGAGCACCGTGACCGGCCCACCGCGCACCCCGCGCGGCCCTACCCGATCCGCGCTCCCGGGCCATCCGCCGTCCGCGTGCCTCCCGCGCTAAGCCCGGAACCCGCAATCGCTTCCGCAGCATCCGCAGTCCACCCACAGCCCTGGTGGCCGATGCGCTTCCGCCCGTTCCGCAGGTCCCTTTCCCCCGCGCCCCCGCCGCGGGGTCTCACGGCGTCGTGTTCCGGCGCAGCACAGCGCCCCACCGCGCGTGTCTCATATCGCTACAGCCGGAGCGCCCGATGATCGCACCCGCGCAGGCACCCGCCGGGGGACGCGCGGAGATCCTCGTCGCGCACTCGTACTACCTGCTGGACGATCCCAAGCAGGTGGAGAAGATGCGTCCGTATTCGCCGCTCTCCACGCTGATCACGGCCGCCGTGCTGCGCGAGCGCGGGCATGGCGTGGCCTTGTTCGATGCCATGCTGGCGCCGGGGACGGACGCGTTCGCGGAGATGCTGGATGTGGTGCGACCGCGCGTCGTGGCGCTGGTGGAGGACAGCTTCAACTTCCTTACCAAGATGTGCACGCTGCGGATGCGCGAATCGGCCCTCGCCATGGTCCGCGCCGCGCACGCCGCCGGCTGCCGCGTGGTGGTGAACGGTAGCGACGCATCCGATCATCCCGCCCTCTACCTGGCCGCCGGCGCGGACGCCGTCCTCCTGGGCGACCCGGAGAGCGGCGTTCCGGAGCTGGCGGAGCTGTGGCTGCGCGATCCCGGCGCGGCGCTGGACGGCGTGGCGGGGCTCGCGCTCCCGGCGGATTCCGCTCCTCATGGCCGGCTGACGGTGCTGGCGGGTGGATGCGAGCCGCGGGGCGACGCGTCCGTCCGCCGCACCGCGCCGCGCGCCGCCGTGCGCGACCTGGACGCGCTGCCGCTCCCCGCGTGGGACCTGGTGGACGCGGAGGCGTACCGCCGCGCGTGGGCGGGCGCGCACGGCCGGCTGTCGTGGAACGTGGTGACGTCGCGCGGCTGCCCGTACGGCTGCAACTGGTGCGCGAAGCCGCTCTTCGGGCGGCGCTACGACCAGCGCTCGCCGGGGGACGCGGCCGCGGAGATCCGCCTGCTGAAGGAAACCGTGGCCCCCGACCACCTGTGGTTCGCGGACGACATCTTCGGGCTCACGGCGGAGTGGATCCAGGCGTTCGCCGACGAGGTCACGCGGCTGGACGCCCGCACGCCGTTCATGATGCAGTCGCGCGTGAACCTGATGCGCCCCGACGTGGTGCGCGCGCTGGCCGAGGCGGGCGCCGAAGAGGTGTGGCTGGGCGTCGAATCCGGGTCGCAGAAGATCCTGGACGCGAT
>DATING010000525.1:0-4572 GCA_035474555.1 Longimicrobium sp.
GTGGTGGTGGATGCGCAGCGGCACGGCGCGCTGCCCTTCGACCGCATCGTGGAGCTGGCGGACCTGCGCCGCGACTTCAGCCGGCCGCCGCTGGTGCAGGCGGTGCTCACCTTCGCCGACGGACCCGCGTCGTCGCTGGCCATCCCGGGGGTGGAGGTGGAGCGGATCGAGATGGATTCGCGCACCGCCATCTTCGACCTCACGCTTCAGGTGGAGCGACACGGCGACACGTTCGCCGCCGCGCTGCAGGCCCCCGAGGCGCTGTTCGACGAAGAGACGGCGCGGCGGATGGCGCGGCACCTCCGCGCCATCCTCACCGCCATCGCGGTGGATCGCGACCGACCGGTCTCTCGCGTCGCGCTGGCGGACGACGAGGAGTTTGCGCAGGTCGTGGAGTGGAGCGACGGCGGGCCGGCGGTGCTGGAGGACGGCGTCGTCCACCATCTCTTCGAAGCGCATACCGGGGAGCGGCCGTTCGCCGCCGCGCTGGTGCACGGGCAGGGAGAGGTGACGTTCGGCGAGCTGAACCGCCGCGCCAACCGCATCGCGCACGGGCTGATCGCGATAGGCGTCGGCCCGGGCGACTGCGTCGGTGTCTGCATGGCGCGCACGCCGGCCCTGCTCGCGTCCCTGCTCGGCGTGCTGAAGGCCGGCGCCGCGTACGTGCCGATGGATCCGGCGCATCCCGCCCCCCGCCACCGCGCCGCGCTCAGCCTCTCCCGCGCCCGCCGCGTCATCGCGGACGCAGCCTCGCGCGCGGCGCTGGGGGACATCGAGGGAATCACCATCCACACACTGTCGGAGCTGGATGGCGGCCGCGATGACGATCCCGCGCCGCGCGCCGGGCCGGGCGACCTGGCGTACGTCATCTTCACGTCCGGGTCGACGGGCGGGCCCAAGGGCGTGGCCATCGAGCACCGCTCCACCGCCGCCATGCTCGCGTGGGTGAAGGATTTGCTCGGCGAGGAACGCGCGTCCGTCCTGGGATCGACGCCCATCACCTTCGACGTGTCCGTGGGCGAGCTGTTCGGCACCCTGTGCGCGGGCGGGACGGTCGTGCTGGTGGAGAACGCGCTCGCCGCGCTGCCGCCGGGCCGCTCCGTCCTCGCCGCGCTCATGACGCCCACCGCCGCCGCCGAGCTGCTGCGCGAGGGTCGCCTGCCGCCGGGCATCCGCAGCATCCTGCTCGGCGGGGAGGCCGTGCCGCCGCCGCTCGTCACCGCGCTGGCGGAGGCCGGCGTGCCGCGCGTCGTCAATCTCTGGGGGCCGACGGAGGATACGACCTACTCCACGTCCGCCGTGCTGGAGCCGTTCACGGACCGCGTGGGCATCGGCCGGCCGATCGCGGGCGGGCGCGTGTACGTGCTGGATGCGGCGCTGCGCCACGCGGGCATCGGCGCGCCGGGTACGGTGTGGACGGCGGGCGCGGGCGTGGCGCGCGGCTACGCCTCCCGCCCCGCGCTGACGGCGGAGGCGTTCCGTCCCGATCCGCACGGCCCGCCGAGATCGCGGATGTACCACACGCGGGACCGCGGCCGCTGGCGCCCGGACGGCACGATCGAGTACCTGGGCCGCATGGACGCGCAGGTGAAGGTGCGCGGCCACCGCATCGAACTGGAGGAGGTGGAGCAGGCGCTCGCCGCGCATCCCGCCGTGGCGCACGCCGCCGTGGCCGTCCGCGGGGAGGGCGGCGCCGCGCGGAAGCTGGCCGGCTACCTCGTCGCGCGGCCCGATATCCTGCTCCCCACCCAGGCCGAGCTGCGCACGTTCCTGCGCGAGCGGCTGCCGGAGTACATGGTGCCGGCGGTGTTCACCTGGATGGATGCGCTTCCGCGGACGTCGAGCGGCAAGCTGGACCGCCGCGCGCTGCCGGAGCCGGAGGCCGGCGCGGACGGCGCGGAGCACGTGCCCCCGAAGCCGGGGATGGAGGAACGGCTCGCGGCCGTGTGGCAGGAGGTTCTGGGCGTGGAGCGCATCGGCGCGCACGACGACTTCTTCGACCTGGGCGGCCAGTCCATCCTCGCCACCCGCCTGGTCGCGCGGCTGCGGGGGGAGCTTGGGGTGGACGTGCCCGTCGCCATGCTCGTGCAGGCGCCCACCATCGAGGCCATGGCGCGCGCCCTGGCGGCCGGGGAGCGGGCCGTCCGCCCCCCGCTCGTCCCCCTGCAGACGTTCGGCGAGCGGCCGCCGCTGTTCCTGGTGCATCCCGCGGGCGGCCACGTCATCTGCTATCGCGGCATGGCCGTCTCACTGGCGCCGGACCAGCCCGTGTACGGCCTGCAACCGCGCGGGCTGGAGGACGGGATGGAGCCCATCGACTCGCTCCCCGAGATGGCGGCGTACTACGTGGAGGCCATCCGCCGCCTTCGTCCCCGCGGCCCGTACCGGCTGGGAGGATGGTCGTTCGGCGGGGTGGTGGCGTGGGAGATGGCGCGGCAGCTCCGCGCAGCCGGCGAGGCGGTGGACCTGCTGGCGCTGCTGGATACGGCGCCGCTCACGGACGAGGCCATCGCCGCCGACCCGCGCGAGGCCGGGGAGGTGATGATGCAGACGATCGGCGGCTACGCGGGATTGATGGCGGCCGATCGCATCCGCGTGGACGAGGTGGCGCACCTGCCGCCGCGGGAGATGGCGCTCGCCATGATCCGCCAGGTCGCGGATGCGCGGCTGCTCCCGGAGTCGCGCGCGGACCTGCTCGTCTCGCTGACCCGTGTGCGCAGCGCCAACCTGCAGGCGCAGGCCACGTACCACCTGCAGCCGTACGACGGCCACCTGACCTACTTCCGCACGGAAGCCTCCGCCGAGGCGCAGCTTCTGTCGTCCGCGCAGGAGTTCTGGGGGTCGCGCGCGGCCAGCACGACCGTCGTGCCCGTGACCGGCAACCACGGCACCATCCTGCACGAGCCGCACGTCAACCTCGTCGTCCGCGCCGTCCTGGATGCCGGCGACGGAGTTCGGCAACCCGATTGATTTCCTGAGGGAGCGCCCGCCGGCACTCCGCCCGTGCAGATACCGTAGGCGCGACCGAAGGATCTACTTCGCATGCCGTGACCCCGGCCCCATCCGCCCCCAGGGTGCGACGGGGGAGATCCGGGCGAGTCGCTGCGGTCATGAGCGGGAAAGTAGATCCTTCGGTCGGTGCCAGGGATCGTGCAGCCGGCGAGTACCTGCGGCGCCTCCCTCAAGAAATCAAGCGCTTCGGGCTGCTTTCGAACGTAAAGACACGAACGGAAGAGCCCTCCCGGCCAGCGACCGGGAGGGCTCTTCACATCCACTCACCCGCGGCAGATCAGCAGCGGGTCGCGTCGTAGATCGTGGTGGTGATGGCGATGTCGCTGACGCCGGCGTTGAACACGCTGGAGAACGCGCAGTGCGACGGCTTGAGCCGGTTGCCCCAGTAATCCGACGCCACGCTGTCGAAGTACTTGATGATGGAGCTCTTCACCACCGCCACCACCGGCTTGCCCTTGGTCAGGCTGTCGCGCAGCACGCCGTAGCTGAGCGTGTTCGTGGCCAGGGCGTCCTTCATGGCGTACGCCAGGTCCGCCTGGCTGGCGATGCTGCGGCGCGACCACGGCTTGCCGCGGCTGTCCTGCACGATGAGCGTCAGGGCGCCGTTCTCCCACTTGTAGTCCTTGCGCATGACCGTCGCCAGCGCCGTGCCGATGCGCGAGTCGTCGGTGATCACGCGCTGCACGTAGCCGTAGGTGCCCTTTTCCAGCGTGGGCACACGGACGTAGGTGGTGGAGCCGATGGTCCCCGCCACCGTGTGGTGCACGGCCCACCACGGCTGCCGGCTCACGTGCATCACGCACGAGCCGATGGTGCCGGACACCGCCGACGGCGCGGCGCCGGCGGCCGTGGGCGTCTCGGCCTGGGCGGGCGCCGTGGCGCTGGAGTCGCAGGCGGCCAGCAGGGCCGGCGCACCCACCGCCGCCGCCGCCATCGCCGCCGACTTGCCGAGGAACGCCCGCCGGTTGGTCACGGGAGCCTCACCCTCCTGCGGGGAAAGATCGTCGTTCGTCTCGTGGGACATGTTGCACACCTCGCGAGCTTGGGGGAAGAACACAATCCGCCCGTGAACGGCACACGAACGCCGCCGTTGCCGGGATGCTGGCCGCCCAGGATGCCGGGCGTGCGCCACGACGTCCTGTTGCCAGGGCTTGTGCTGGGGATCTTTCCGGGACAGGAGGGGGACAGCCCCGGGATCCGGCGAGAGATTCCCGCCGGGCCCCAAGAGTAATCCGCGGAGGGGTCATACGCAAGAACTTTTTCGCGCCTGCAACGCACGGAACCCGAGAATTAGTAAGGCCTTATCGGATCGCCCACGAGCGGCGGGGAGGCCTGTGCAGCAGAGGATTGTAGCAGATGCAGCACGGTCCGAGTCGCCCCAGGAGTGGGACGTTTGGCCGGAGGGTCAGGACGGCGATTCGCGATCACCAGACACGGCTTCCGGCGCCGAGGCGGCCATGCGCACCTCCATCCACCGCCCGAACTCCTCCATCGTCATGCGGGTCAAGTTCCGACCGGCGTATGAATCCTCGATCGCCTGTCGCAGCCGTGCAGCATTCA
>DATING010000526.1:0-1831 GCA_035474555.1 Longimicrobium sp.
CGGTGCGGCGCGGCGTGGAGCCCAAGGCGCGCACGGCGCTCGTCTTTACGGGCCCGGCCGAATTCTCGCGCGAGGCCACGGTGGACATGAGCGGCGTGGCGGAGACGCTGCAGCTGCGCCTGCGCGAGCGGATGCGCGAGGACCTGGGCGGCACGTACGGCGTCTCCGTGTCCGGCGGCGTGGCGCGCGAGCCGTATCCGCGCTACTCGCTGAGCGTGAGCTTCGGCTCGGCGCCGGAGCGCGTGGACGAGCTGGTGGGGGTGGTGTTCGCCACGATGGACAGCATTCGCGCGGAGGGGCCGTCGCAGACGGACGTGGACAAGGTGCGCGAGGCCTCGCGCCGCTCCCGGGAGACGGCGTTGCGGGAGAACGATTTCTGGATCGGGCAGCTGATGGGCTACGACCGGATGGGGTGGGACGTGCGGATGATCGATGATGAGCCGCTCTCCGCCGGGCTCACGGTGCAGCGCATCCGCGACGCCGCCCGCCGCTACCTGGACCGCTCGCGGTACGTGCAGGTGTCGCTGGTGCCGGAAGCGGGCGCACCGGCGGCACCGGCGGATACGCCAGCCGCGCCGGGGAGCGGGAGCGGGAGCGGGGGAGGGGATACGCGGCGGTAGGCGGAGTGCCGTGGGAGGGCGGGCCTGCCCGGCGAATGAATTCGCGACACCGAAAACGTGATGTCGGCCTTCGCCGACAGGTCCGGCACGGGCGAGTGCCGCGCCATTCCTCGACTTCACCGAGGGAGCGCCCGCCGGGATCTGCCCGTGCACGTAGCCCGCGCGCGAGCGAAGGATCTACCCGCCCATGCACCTGGAGCCGCCGCGCGGACGGGCCCGGTCGCCGGAAGCAGTTGAAGCCTCACGCCGTTTGTGAGGCTTTCCGCAGTCGTTGCGGCGGCTTCAGCCGCTCCGGCCGGACCCGCGCCAACCGGCACGACATCCATCCACCCGCCGTCCGCTCCGCCTCCTGTCTGCCTCCGCTGCTTCGAGTCACTCCTGCCCGCTCTTGCGCCAGAGGGTCATTGCCGCTTCTTTCAGGACGTCGCGATTAAACGCGGTCCCGCGATCCTGTCACTCCCGTGGTCCGCCCCACTCCACCCCGGGAGCGGGGGACCAGGGCGTTTCTCACCATCCGCAGGAGGATGACACCATGAAGAAGCTGCGCCTGGAGCTGGACTCGCTGAAGGTGGATTCGTTCGCCGCCGGTGCGGGCGATCCCGAGCAGGGAACGGTGCATGGCCGACTCGCGACCGAGTTCGTGTGCAGCTGGCTGCCCACCTGCCCGGACCAGCCGACCTGCGGGGCGAAGACCTGCGCCAACTGCTGACGCGTGGGGACGGGGATGGGCGCGGTGCCCATCCCCGTCCCGCGTCGTGCACGAGGGACAAACCAATTCCGCCGCTTCGTATTGCAGGAGATCCCTTGAGGTGCTAGCGTGAAGGCACACTCTCCATCCATCCCACTCACGGAGGCGTCATGAGAGAAAAGGCAATCCGGCTGCTGCTGTCGTTGATGGTCACGTTGGCGCTGGCCTTTGGGACGCGGCAGGCGTTCGCGACCGCGGCGCCCCTCCCGGGCAGCGGTTCCGGCGTCTCGTGCTCCACGTGCGATTACTACTGCGTCACGCAGATGGGAGCCAACTACGGCTTCTGCCTGGATGGACGGTGCGTCTGCCGCAGCGGGCCCTGACGCTCCGGCGGAATCACAGGACGAACGAGACGGCCGCGGCACTGCGCCGCGGCCGTCTCGTCGTTGCAGCCTGGATTCCGAGTCGCCGTTCAAGCCGTTGAAGCCCTGTTCGTGTCGCGCCTCGGCGCGAGACAGGGCTT
>DATING010000527.1:0-2625 GCA_035474555.1 Longimicrobium sp.
GCGCCGCTCCCCATCGAGAACGCGCTCGCCGGCGATCCGCTCATCCACCAGGCCATGCTGTACGGCGAGGGGCGCCACTTCGTCAGCGCGCTGCTGGTGGTCGCGCGACCGGCGCTGGAGTCGTGGGCCGGGGCGCACGCGGCGGACCCGGACGATCCCTCCGTCATCCACGACCCGCGGCTGTACGCGACCATCCAGGCCGCGGTGGACCGCATCAACGCCGGCCTGAGCAATCCCGAGCGGGTGCGCCGCTTTGCGCTGCTGCACCTGCCCTTCGACGGCGACGACCTGACGCCGACCCTCAAGCTGCGCCGCGGCGTGATCGCGGAACGGCACCGCGACCGGCTGGAAGCCCTTTACCAGGAACCCTGATGGCCCGACGCAACTCCCTCCTGGCCCTGCTCGCGGGGACCGTGGCCATCGCGGCCGCGTACGCCAGCGCCTTTCTTCCCGGCGACCCGCCGTCGTGGTCCCCCTGGGCGCTGGGCATCGGCTCGGCGGTGGTGATGGTGGCCGCGTCGGCGCTGGGCGCGGCGCGCAACGACCGCGGGCTGGGGCGGCTGAAGCTTCCCTTCGCGCTCACGTTCCTGATCGTCGCGGGCGGCTTCGCGCTGGTGCTCTCGATGCCGGGCGTGGAGCCGGCGAATCCCACCCTGTTCCTGGGCCTGCCCCCGCGCGCCGCCGTGGTGCTGCTGGGGATTGGCCTGCTTCCGCTGCTGGTGCTCCCCATCGCCTACGCCCTGACCTTCGAGGACATGACGCTCAACGAGGCGGATTGGGAGCGCGTGCGCGAGGCCGCCCGCGTGTACCAGGCCGCGCAGGCCGGCACGTCCGCGCACGCCGCGCCCGTCCCCGCGGCGGACCCGGTGGAGGTGGGCGCATGACGGCGCTGGGATTGATCCAGACGGGCGAGCTGCCCCCCCTGGCGCAGCCGACCATCATCGCCGTGGCGGTCGTCTACTTCATCATCGTGGGCGCCATCGGCGTGTGGGCCACGCGCAAGACCAAGACGGCCGCGGACTTCTTCGTGGCGGGCGAGGGGATCGGGCTGCTGGCGCTTACGCTGGCGGCCATGAGCGCCACGCTGAGCGGGTTTGCCTTCATCGGCGGGCCGGGGCTGGTCTACACGGCGGGGCTGGGCGCCATGTTCATCATGCTCCCCGCGGCGATCACGGCCTCCATGACCTCGTGGGCGCTGGCCAAGCGGATGCGCCTGCTGGGCGAGGTACGCGGCCTGATCACCGTGCCCGACGCCATCGGAGCGCGCTACCGCTCGCCGGCCGCGCAGGGGCTGTCGGGTCTGGCGATCCTCATCGCCGTCATCGGCTACATGGCCACGAACATCCTGGCCCTGGGCCTGGTGATCGACGCCATCTTCGGCACGGGGCTCACGTGGGGCGTGTGGATCGGGATGGCGATCGTGCTGGGCTACTCGGTGGCCGGCGGCATCCTGGCGGGCGTGTACACGGACATGTTCCAGGGGACGCTGATGGCCGTGGCGTCCGTCCTCGTCTTCGTCTACACGCTCAAGGCGGGCGGGGGGATGGGCGGCATCTCGCGGACCATCCTGGCGGCGGACCCGGCGTACATGGGCCCGTTCGGCAAGATGGGCGCGGTGGCGGCGCTGTCGCTGTTCTTCGTGTTCGGCGTGGGGTCGCTGGGGCAGCCGCACGTGATCCACAAGTTCTACATGCTCAAGGATCCGCGGAAGCTCAAGTGGTACCCGCTGCTCGTCACGGCGGCGCTGCTGGTGACCATGCTCCTCTACTTCGGCGTGGGCGTGGCGGTCAAGGCGCTGGTGGCGGGCGGGCAGATGGAGCCGCTGGCCCGCCCGGACGACGCGACGCCGTTCTTCCTCCTCCGCTACACGCCGACGCTGCTGGCGGGCCTCGTCTTCAGCGGCGTGGCGGCGGCCATCATGAGCACGGTCAACAGCTTCATGAGCATCGGCGCGGCGGCCGTGACGCACGACCTGCCCATCGCGCTGGGCCGGCGGGTGGAGAACGAGCTGCGCTGGGGCCGCATCAGCACGGTCGCCATCTCCGTCGCCGCGGCGCTGCTGGCCCTGCTGCCGGGCGCGCTGGTGGCGTTCCTGGGGATCTTTGGATGGGGATTGTTCGCCTCCACGCTCGTCCCCGCGCTCGCCATCGGCCTGAACTGGGAGGGCGCGACCAAGGAAGGCGCCATCGCCTCCATCTCCACCGGGCTCGTGGTCACACTGCTCTTCGAGACGCTGGCCTTCTACAAGGCGTACAGCTTTCCCGCGGGCGTGACGGTGAGCGGGTTGTCGCTGGTGCTCTCGATCCTCGTGTTCTTCGCCGTGTCGTGGGCCACGCGGGCGCGCGCCGCGTCGCAGCTGGACGGCGACGTGAAGCTGGTGATGTCAATTTGAGGGGCAAGTGCCAAGTGACGAGTGCCAAGTGCCAAGTGCCAAGTAACGGCACGAGTGGCGGAGTCTCGTCGCGGGCGGAGCGCCCCCCTCCCCGACCCTCCCCCACAAACTGCGTGGGGAGGGAGGTGGGACGGGACAGTGCCGTCGCGAAGCGGGCTGTGGCCCTCCCCCGGCCTCGCTTAGGCTCGTCCACCCCCTCCCGCAAACTGCGCGGGAGAGGGTGTAGACCCCAG
>DATING010000528.1:0-4083 GCA_035474555.1 Longimicrobium sp.
CAGAGCGCCTCCCGGTCTACGCTGGCGAGCTGGACGTCGCTGCCGGCCGGAAGCGCGAGGAGGTCACGGATGAACTGCAGGTAGACCGGGCGTCCGATCCAGGTCGCACCGAGCGCGACCGCGATGTCCGACGGCCCCACGTCGTCCGGCTGGACCATCTCCAGCGCGTGGACGTTGATCCGGAAGCGCGCGTCGTTCTCCGCCGCTTCGCGTGCCTCGCGGAGCTTCCTGCGGACCCGCCCGGACAGGTACTCGTCGTCCGTCTCCCACAGGCGGGACGTGGGATTGAGGAAGATCCGGCCTTCGAGCTCCGCTATGACCTCGTCCTCGCTGCGTCCCCACAGTCCCGCCATCAGCGCCAGGTCCACGCGCCCGGCGCGGTCCAGTGTCAGGAGCAGCGCCTCCTCGGCGGAGCCCGCGCGATCGGGGATCACCAGGGGACGCACGACCCGCCGCGTGAAGATCGCGGCCTTGGCCACGGTGTCCGTCTCGGCGTCGAAGTGCTCTAGCGCCGCCACGTTCATCGCGTACGGATCGCCCCGGAACGCCTCCAGGTTGGGTCGCCGGATGCTGATGATCCCGTTCGCGCCCTCCACGTGCTTCTCGCGGTTGATCGGGCCCCACAGCTTCACGAACGCGTCGTAGAGCCGGTTCAGCTCCGCGCGCGCCACGGCCTGCTCCTCCTCCGGGCAGTCCTGCGCCTGGGTGCGCAGCACGTCCCGCTGCGCATCGCGGATCGCGCAGAGCGACACGACCCGGTAGATGTCGCGCTCGTTCTTGAGGCCGTGGAAGATCCAGCGGCCGCCGAGCCAGCGGCGCAGCCGGCCGCGGATGACCTTGTACGCGCCGTCGGCCAGACCGGCGGCGAGCGCCGCATCGCGAAAGTCGAAGGTCTGGCCGGCGTCGCGCGGCGCGTACACGTCTTCGGGGAGAAGGGCGGTGATGCGCTCCAGCTCGGCATCGAGAGACGACCTGGGCGGGAGCACCACCGCGGGGTCCGCGGTGCGGTACTGGTTCTTTCCGGCAAGCCGGAGCGAACCCGCCATCATCTCCGGATGGGCGGCGAAGTATTCGTTCACCCGGGCGGGCCCGTCCGGCGTCTCGACCTCCACGGTGTCCAGCCACGCGGGCCCCGACGCCTCCTCCCGGGCGTCGCGGCGGCGGAGGATCAGCAGGTCCGTCGTGACCCGCTGCACGGCGCGGCCGCGGAACGCGCTGTCGGGCAGGCGCACCGCCGCGAGCAGGTCGGCGCGCTCGGCGAGCTGCTGGCGGACGCCGTTGTCATGCTGGTCCAGGGTGTAGCGGCTCGTGATCAGGGCCACGATCCCGCCCGGCCGCGTCAGGCCGATGCTCTTCCAGATGAAGTAGTTGTGGATGGAGAAGAGGCGGGGGTTCCAGACCGGGTCGTGCACCGGGTAGTTCCCGAACGGCACGTTGCCGACGACCAGGTCGAACGCGTTCGCCGGGAGCGCCGCCTGCTCGAACCCGCTGACGCGGATGTCCGCCGTCGGGAACAGCAGCCGGGCGATCTCGCCGGCGACAGGCTCCATCTCGACACCCGTCCACCGCACCCCGGACTCGGGCGCGGGACCGTGGCCGAGGAAGGCGCCGGTGCCCATCCCCGGCTCCAGCGCGTTCAGGCCCTCCCACACCGGGCCGTCGATCCCCATCCGGGCCAGCATCCGGTACACGGCTCGCACCACGATGCCGGGCGTGTGGTTGGCGTTGGGCGTGCTCGCCTCGGTCGCTCTCCACTCGCCGGGCGTGAGCAGGCCGCGCAGCTCGGCGCCCAAGGCTCCCCACTCCGGGTGCTGGTCCACGAAGAGACCGGGGAAAGGTCCCCAGCCGATGTAGCGGGCGAGGACGTCCTGCTCCTCGCCGGTGGCGGCGCGGCCCTCCGCCTGAACCTGCCGGAGGGTCCGGACGGCCTCCAGGTTGGCGCGAACCTGCTTCCGGGGTCCCAGGGGGGCGTACTCCGCCGGAAACCGGTAGTCCGGATATCCCATCGGGACGACGACGCTCGTCCCCGGCTCCGTGGCCTGCTCCGGGATGTCCAGGACCAGGGATCCGTCCGGTGTGAGACCGAAGAACCCAAGCTGGTCCTCGGACGGGTGCGTGATCTGCGCGGCGGCGGTGGTCATTCTCCTGCACCATGGACACGGGTGGACCTGGCGGCGACGGGCGCCGATGGATTGCACCTTCCTTTTCTCTTTTGGGTTGAAGACTGGCGGCCGGAACCGGGACGGAGGGATCTGGAGGGATCTGGAGGGATCTGGAGGGATCTGGAGGTGGGAAAAGCAGCGAGGCCCTTGGTGGGGCCTCGCGTCGATGCCGGTCAGTTACGTTGGTGGACCGTAGAAGGCGCGGGTAAGCCGGGGTACGCGTCTGAAGCGTCTCCATGCGAGGCGGGTGGATTGGGCGGCCGCCATGGACCACAGCTGGTCGTCGCTGCACTGCGGCACTACGGCATTCAGGCGCGGCGTTTCCACGGACGGAGGCTCGTTACGGTGGCGCGCCCACGCACGTCGATAAACCCCGCGCGAGCGAGGCTGCCTCCTAGGGCGTCCCGCTCGGGGTGGAGGGTCCGATCTCGCCGGTCGAGGAGTGACCGGTCCGCGTCTCGGGGACGCGTAGCGCGCGTAGTCCGTTCAGCACGGCGGTCCAGGACCGCTCGGCTCCGCTCGTACATGGTCCGGCTGATGAGAGCGCGCCCTATATTGTAGTCCGTGTGCCCGTGTGACACCGTCCGCTGGCTGTTGGACTCTTTGCCCATGCAACGAGTTCGCACCACGCGCGGGGAGCAGACCCGTCGAATGAACGGCTCCCCCGTCGCCTGCACGCCGTCCCAGGGGATTGATGAACCCCTGCTCCACCACTTGGGAAGGGCGTATTGACGGAGAGTTGCAGTGTACGGGCGAACTGAACTGCTGGCCGCCGCAGGTGGCGAACGATACGTTTGTTCATTGTAGGCATGGACTTCATGCAGCGTCTCGGCCGGCCCGGCGAAGTTGTACCGCGCGGATACTCGCCGTCCTGCAGCGGCACCCCGCACCAGGGACTCAAGTGCCCTTTCAATGAATCATAATTCCATGGAAGCCGCGCCTGGAGCGCCGGCGACGGACCACGTGCGCTTGCAGGAGATCGTGCGGGATGCGCCCGCGATGATCGCGGTGCTCCGCGGTCCGGATCATGTCTTGGAAATCGCCAACCCGCTGTACCTCCGGCTCGTGGGGAAGGGGCCCGACATCGTGGGCAAATCAGTGCGGGAGGCGCTGCCGGAGCTGACGGGTCAGGGCATCTATGAGCTGCTGGACGACGTCTACACCTCGGGGAACCCATTCATCGGAACGGAAGTGGGGGTCCTGCTGGACCGGTTGGGCGACGGGAGCCTGGACGAAGCCTTCTTCAACTTCTCGTACAAGCCGCTCCTTGCCCCCAATGCCGGGGTGGAGGGAATCCTGGTGTTCGCGGTGGATGTGACGGAGCAGATCCGGGCCCGGCAGGTGGTGGAAGAGCAGGCTGCCGAGCTGGAGCAGCAGGCGGCAGAGCTCGAACAGCAAAACGAAGAGGCCCAGGCCCTCATGGAGGAGCTTGAGGCGACGAACGACGAGTTGCAGAAGGCGAATGAAAGTGCAGAAGCTGCCCGCGATTTGGCGGAGCAACGCGCGGAGGTCCTGTCGCGACGGGCAAGAGAGGCCGCCCTCATGGGGGCGGTGGGGAGAGCCCTCACGCAGGTGCGCCCCCTTCCGGAGATGTTGCGCTGTTGCACGAACGCCGTCGTTGAGCACATGGACGCGGCGTTCGCTCGTATCTGGACCCTGGACAAGGCCGGGCAGGTGCTCGTGCTCCAGGCGAGCTCCGGCCTGTACACGCACACCGACGGGGGCCACAGCCGGGTTCCGGTCGGGGCGCTGAAGATCGGCAGGATCGCGTCCGAGCAGAAGCCGCACCTCACGAACGCCGTGCCGGACGACCCGCGAGTGAGCGATCCCGAGTGGGCGCGGCGGGAAGGGATGGTCGGGTTCGCTGGCTATCCGCTCATCGTGGAAGGACAGGTAGTTGGCGTCCTTGCGATGTTCGCGC
>DATING010000529.1:0-1841 GCA_035474555.1 Longimicrobium sp.
GCACGGGGATCGCGGTATTTCGGTATCACCCCGCCATGAACGCGATCGCCGCGAGCCCGAACGCGGCCGCGATCGCGAGCGCCGAGCCCACCAGGCGGCGCCGGCGGCCGCGCGTGCCGTGCCGCGTCTCTTCCGCGGCGAGCCACGCGGCGGGGGCATGCGTGGCCAGGTGCACGGCCGCCTCGCGCATCACCCGAGCGAGGCCGGGGTCCACCACCAGCTCGTGCAGCTCGTCCAGCGTGGCCCAGCGCCGCTCGCGCTGGTGGGCCTCGGGCCACGCATCCATCTCCCGCGTCACCCGCATCAGGTAGACGGCCACCAGCGGCCCGTCGTCCCCCCCGCCGTGCCGGTACTGGTCGAACACCTCGCGCTCGATCTCGCCGTGCACGCCGGCCTCTTCCTCCGCTTCCTGCCGTGCGGACTTCGCGGGGCCCAGCCGGCGCTCGACCTTGCCCTTGGGGATGATCCATCCCTCGCCCCCGCGCGGCGTTACGAGCATCACCTCCACCGTCGCGCCGTTCATGCGATAGGGGAGCGCCGCGCTCTGCGGCCGGTCGTCCCGCGACTTGTCTCCGCTCACTTCGTCATCCTGTTGCGATCCGGCGCTCGGTGCCCGCCCTGCCGCCCGGCAAGGAGCAAGCCCGGCGTGTGATACGACGCGTCCCAACGGGGAATCGCTCGTGCTGCCGTCTTCGCAAACCGAGCGGAATCGCATCACGCACGAGCAGCAGAGCCGGCGGGGAAACCCCTGCCGGCTCTGTTGATCCGCGTGCGACCCGTCGTTTCTACCGCAGCGTGCAGGACAGCCGGGCGAAGGTGGCGGGCTGCTTTTTCTTGCTGCCCTCGCTGGTCACGAGCAGCGATCCGTCCGGGGTGAACGCGATGCCCTCGCCCTGCTTTTCATCCAGCCCCTGCAGGTCCACGCGCCGGGGCGCCAGCGCGCCGCCGCCGGCCAGCTCCGCCGCGGGATGGATCATTGCCTCGCGCAGGGTACGCAGCACGACCCAGCGCCCGTCCGCGCTGGCATCCGCGCCGGTGATGCGCTCCGGCCGGCCCACCTTGCCGGACGACAGCGCGCGGACCCGCTCCAGCGTCACCTCACCGCCGGTGCCGGCATCGGCGGGCGCGCGGTAGAGGATGATGGGGCCGCTCTCGCCCTTGGTGACCACGTGGATGGCGCCGTCCAGCACGAACAGGGCTTCCGCGTCGTGCGCGCCGTCCGGGTAGCGCAGGCGGATCGCCGTCGCGGGCGCGGTCTCGGATGCGCCGGGCGCGGGCTCGGGGACGCGGTAGACGGTGATGGACGCGCGCTGCGCGTCGTTGTCGCCGATGTCCGCCACGTAGAGGCAGTCGCCGCCGGCGGGGCAGGGGGCCAGGGAGATGTCTTCCCAGTCCTCCACCGATGCCCCCGTGACCCGCACGCGGCCGGCCGTGCGCCCCTGCGCGTCCACCGCGTAAAGGACGGGATCGCCGGAGTCGTTGTGCGTCCAGAACGTGCCCGTATGCGCCCGGCTCACGGCCGCGCCGCTGCTCTCGTGGATGTCGTCGTCCAGCGGCCGCGTCGCCCCGTCCGCCGCGCAGACGGCGTCCGCCGGGGGCGGGCCGGTCTCCGGCGCGGCCGGCGGCACGCTCTCCGTCCGCGGTTCGTTCAGCGCCGACGGCGCGGCCTGGGCGGCGGGGCGTCCACCGCCCGTCGCGTACGCCACCGCGGCGATCACCAGCATGCCGATGAACAGCAGCCCTCCGAACTTGAACAGCCCTCGCTCCGCCATCGTATCCACTCCCTCTTGCATTCACAGGAACCGCATCCGGGCGGGCGCGCGGATGATCCGCGCGCCCGC
>DATING010000530.1:0-2870 GCA_035474555.1 Longimicrobium sp.
AATTCATTCGCCGGGGCTCGGGCTCCGCCACGCTTACCGCACCCTCCCGCGCCGAATCTGCGTCAGCCCCTCCGCTCCTGCCGCGGAAAATCCGCTCCCCCCCTACTCCGACGGCCGGAAGTCCACCAGCTTGGCCTGCACGGTCGTGCGGCCGTTGTAGTGGTTCTCCTCCAGCTTGAACGCCACGTCCAGCAGCTGCCGCCCGAACTCCGGCTCCTGCGCGCGGGCGCCCATCCCGAAGCCGATGGCATCCAGCTTCGCGCCGTACGCGGCGAGCGTCATCTTCAGGTGCCCCTGCCCCACGATGCGGTGGTCCGCCACGGCAACGCCGCGCACGGCGAACACCGGCGTGGCGTTCCCCGCGCCGAAGGGGCCGGCGTGGCGCAGCATGCGGACGAGGTCGTGGTCCGCGTCCTTGAGCTCCATCTCCAGGTCGATGCGCACCTCGGGGACCAGGTCGTCCTCCGTGAGCCGCTCGCGGGCCAGGGCGTTGAAGGCGTCGCGGAACGCATCCACGTTCTCCGCGCGGATGCTGCACCCCGCCGCCACCCGGTGCCCGCCGAACCGCACGAGGTGCCCGGCGCAGTCGCGCAGGGCCTCGTACAGGTTGAAGGCGTGGATGGAGCGCCCGCTCCCCTTCCCCTCCCCGTTCTCGTCCAGGGCGATCATCACCACGGGGCGGTGGAAGCGCTCCACCAGCCGCGACGCCACGATCCCGATCACCCCCGGGTGCCACCCCTGCGACGCCAGAACGATCGCGTAGTCCCGCTCGGGGTCGTAGCACAGCTCCAGGGCCGCCAGCGCCTCCTTGATCGTGTCGCCCTCCACGCTGCGCCGCCACACGTTGTCCGCCTCCAGCGTGTGCGCGATCTCCTCCGCCTCGCGGTCGTCGTCCGTGAGCAGCAGGCGCACGCCGCGCAGGGCCTCCCCCATCCGCCCCACGGCGTTGATGCGCGGCGCCAGGACGAATCCCACCTGGGCGGCCGTGATCTCCGCCCGGTCCGCCAGCCCCGTCACCCGCATGAGCGCGCGCAGGCCGGCGTTGGGCGACTCGCGCAGCACCTTCAATCCCCAGCGGACGAGGGCGCGGTTCTCCCCCTTGAGCGGCGCGATGTCGGCGATGGTGGCCACGGCGACCAGGTCCAGGAAGCCGTGCAGCCGGTCCTGGGGAAAGCCGACCTCCGCCGCCAGGGCGCAGCACACCTTCCACGCCACGCCCACGCCCGCCAGCCCCTTGTCCGGGTAGCCGCAATCGCGCCGGTTGGGGTTGATGACGGCCACGGCGTCCGGCAGCTCCGGCCCCGGCGTGTGGTGGTCCGTGACGACCACGTCGATCCCCGCCGCGCGCGCACGCAGCACGGCGTCGTGCGCCACGATGCCGCAGTCGCAGGTGAGGATGAGCGTTGCGCCCATCTTCGCCGCCGCCTGCACGCCCGCGTCGGACAGGTCGTACCCGTCCACCAGCCGGCGGGGGACGAAGGGCTCGGCCTTCGCGCCCATCATCCGCAGCGCGCGGACGTACAGGGCCGTGGCGCAGATGCCGTCCACGTCGTAGTCGCCGTGCACCAGCACCGTCTCGCCACGGTCGATGGCCAGCCGCAGCCGCGCGGTCGCCTGGGCGATGCCGGCCAGCTGCACGGGCGGGTGGATGTGGTCGGGCGCGGGGCGCAGAAAGCCGCGCGCCGCGTCCGCCTCGCCAAAGCCGCGCTGCACGAGCAGGCGGCAGAGGGTGGAGGGCAGACGCAGCTCGCGGCACAGGCGGTCTACGGCGGCAAGGTCCGGCGCGGCGGGAAAGACCCAGCGGCGCACGGCGTCGATTACGGCGGACATGCGTACAAAGTTGTACCCGTGCCGCCGGACGGGCAACCCGTCCCGCGCCCCCGCTCGAAAGGCGTCAGCGCCCGAAGATGTAGAAGACGATGGCGGCCACCAGCAGCACCCCGACGAGGATCGTGATCCACTGGCCGGCCGTGCGCCCGGGTCCCGGAACGGCGTCCTTCTGGTGCGGTACGGGCTGCGAGCCCCCGTCGAACGGCGGCTCCTTGCGGTCTTCGGCCACGGTGGTCTTCTCCGGCTCGGTACGAATGCGTCAGGGAGGTCCAGTGGGCGTCCGCGTTCGCAACGGGCATGCCCGGCTTGATCCTCCGCGCCGGCGCAGTACCTTGACGCTGGCGAGCCCGTGCCGCCATCGCGACTCCCCCCGCCCGTCCGGACTGACATGATGCCCCTGGAAATGCCCGTGCTGACGTCCCCGCGCGTGGTCGTGCGCATGGCCGAGGCCGCCGACGTACCGCAGGTGGTGCGCTACTTTCGCGACAACCGCGAGCACCTGGCCTCGTCACGCCCCCTGGTGGGGGAGGAGTTCCACAGCGAGGGGTTCTGGCAGACGCAGGTGCGGGCGAACGTGTCGGAGTTCCGGGAGGGCAAGAGCGTGCGCCTGTTCCTCTTTGACCGGGCGCAGCCGGAGCGGGTGATCGGCAACGCCAACTTTACGCAGGTGTTCCGCTCGCCGGCGCACTACTGCACGCTGGGGTACGGGCTGGACCGGGAGTACGAGGGGCAGGGGATGATGCGCGAGGGGCTGGAGTCGGCGCTGGCGTACATGTTCGGCCCGCAGAACTTTCACCGCATCCAGGCCAACTACGTGCCCCGCAACGAACGCAGCGGCGGGCTGCTGCGGCGGCTGGGGTTCGTGATCGAGGGATACGCGCGGGACTACCTGCTGCTGAACGGGCGGTGGGAGGACCACATCCTCACCAGCAAGACAAACGCGGAGTGGAAGCCGACGTACTAGTCCCCCACCCCCCGGCCCCCTCCCCCCTCGTTCCTCGTGGAGAGGGGGAGAACGGCGGATCGTGCACGGGGGGCGG
>DATING010000531.1:0-2366 GCA_035474555.1 Longimicrobium sp.
TTCGCGTCCAACACGCGCGCCATCGCCCTGTACGAGTCGCTGGGCTTTCGCCGCGAGGGCCTCAAGCGCCGCGCCCGCAAGCTGGATGGGGCATACGAAGACGACGTGATCATGGGGCTCCTCATCGCCGGCCCGCCGCAATCCTGACGCCCGGACCCGCCGCGGTGTCACGGACGGCGCGCGTGCGGCGTTCACGGGAGAGATCCGCCTGCCGTTCACGAACCCCCGACTGGAGCCTGCCATGAACCGTAGCCTCGTCGTCATCGCCCTTCTGTGCGCCGCCGTTTCCGGGTGCGACAGCCTCCTCGATCCGCCGGCTCCGGCCGCCCGCTACGTGCTGCGGACAGAGCCGCCTGTGGTGCTGGAGACCGACGCCGCGCGGATCCAGATCCTGGAAGACCGGCTCTGGCTGGAGCCGGACGCGACCGCCCGCCGGGTGGTCACGGAGCACCTCGATTTTCCCTCGCCCGGGCCGCGGGACACGACGGTCACCTACGACGAGGAGTACACGTACGAGACCGACGGGTCCACGATCGAGCTCTCCTTCGTGTGCGATCCCCGCGCCCTGTGCATTGCGGGCCCGCACCTGACGGGGCAGATGACGAGCGAGGGGATGGAGCTGCGCTGGTTCCGCGATCGCGACGTGGTGCTGTCGTACCAGCGGCAGGATCGCTGAGCGTACCATCATCCGTTCCGTGCCCGGTCCCGCGTACCGCATCCACACGTCCCGCCTGGTGATCCGCTGCCCGCACCCGGCGGACGCGCCGCTGCTGGCGGATGCCGTGGAGGCGAGCCTGGACCACCTGCGGCCCTGGATGCCGTGGGCGCGGTTCGAGCCGCAGCCGCTGGAGACGCGCGTCCAGCGGCTGCGCGTCCGCCGCGCCGGCTTCGACACGGACGAGGAATACGCCTACGTCATCCTCACCCCGGACGAGGACGAGGTGGTGGGCGGCATTGGGCTGCACCGGGGCGTGGGCGAGGGCGCGCTGGAGCTGGGCTACTGGATCCACGTGCGGCACGCGGACCGGGGCTACGCCACAGAGGCCACGGCCGCGCTCACCCGCGCCGCGTTCGAGATCAACGGCGTGGAGCGGATGGAGATCCGCTGCGACCCCCGGAACGAGCGCAGCGCCTCCATCCCCCGCAGGCTGGGCTACACGCTGGACGGAATGCTGCGCGCCAACGTCCCCGGCGTGGACGGCGGGATGCGCGACACGCTCGTGTGGTCGCTGCTCCGCGCCGAGTACCCCGCCTCGCCGTCCGCGTCCGCGGAGATGGCGGCGTGGGACGCGGCGGGGCGTGCGCTGCTGTAGCCCGCCCCCTGGCCCGCTTTCCGGCGGATGATCCGCGCGTTATTCTCGGTTTCCGTCCGTGTCCATCCCCATCCCGAATCCCCGTCGATCCGTGCCTGGTCCCGCATACCGCATCCAAACACCCCGCCTGGTGATCCGCTGCTGGCAGCCGGCGGACGCCCCGCTGCTGGCGGACGCCGTCACGGCCAGCGTGGAGCACCTGCGCCCGTGGATGCCCTGGGTCAACGCCGAGCCCGAGGAGCTGGAGGCCAAGGTCCAGCGGCTGCGGGGCTTTCGCGCGCGGTTCGACCTGGACCAGGACTACGTCTACGCAATCTTCACCCGCGATGAATCCGAGGTCGTGGGCGGGACGGGCCTGCACCCGCGGGTGGGCGAGGGGGTGCTGGAGATCGGCTACTGGATCAACGTGCGGCACGCGGAGCGCGGATACGCCACGGAGGCCACGGCCGCGCTCACCCGCACGGCGTTCGAGGTCAACGGAGTGGAGCGGATGGAGATCCGCTGCGACCCGGCCAACGAGCGCAGCGCGGCCATCCCCCGCAAGCTGGGCTACATGCTGGATGCGACCCTCCGCGGCAACGTCCGCGGCGCCGACGGCGCGATGCGCGACACGCTCGTCTGGTCGCTGCTCCGCGGCGAGTATCCCGCGTCGCCCTCCGCATCCGCGGAGATCGAGGCGTTCGACGCGGCCGGGCGCACGCTGCTGTAGGGTTGATCATGGGCTGGACGGAGCGGTGCGGCAGAGGAGCGGCGGGAGCGTTCCGGCATCGCACGAGCGAATGAATTCGCGGCTACAACTTCACACTGTCGGCCTCCGCCGACACCGCGGCGAGCGGGCGAGGCAGTGCGCCTGTTCGGGCGGCTGCCATCGGCCTGAGGATGGGGTGTATACCCTCTCCCACGCAGTTTGTGGGAGAGGGTGGGTGAGGTTTACGAACCCGGGTGAGGGCCTTCGGCGCGGAGGGAGCGCCCGATCCGGAGACGGCAGGGAGCGAATGAATTCGCGGCTACAACTTCACACTGTCGGCCTGCGCCGACACCACGGATAGATTG
>DATING010000532.1:0-3696 GCA_035474555.1 Longimicrobium sp.
GTCGGGTCCGCGCTTCGCCTCCAGCTTCCTTCAGATCCCCCTCACGGCGGGCACCCTTGCCTTCGGCTATCGGTTCCGGCTGCTACGGTCCTTCGGGGACTTTCACCCCAGAGTCAAAACATGCCTGGCACACACGAAAGCGGGCGCACGGCATGGCCGGGCGCCCGTTTCATGTTTCCGCGCTGATCGAGGAGCATCCCCCCCGGGAGCCTGGATGCCGGCCCCTCGGCCCGGGCCGCGACCCGGTTGATTTCCTGAGGGAGCGCACGCCGGGAACTTGAAAGTGCACAAGTCTTTGCGCGCGACCGAAGGATCTACTCCGTGCGGCTGAGGGGCGGGCATCCCGTCGCGTTGCCGGCCCCTCGGTTCAGCCGGCAAGATCCTTCGGTCGGCGCCAAAGTCCCTCGCAAGGGCTGACTTCGCGCGGCGCCTCCCTCAGGAAATCAAAGCGGCTGGGGATGGCGCCGATCGTGATCGTCTACCGCCCGAAGTCCAGGCGGGCGTCGCTGCGGCGGCGCTGCAGCAGGGCATCCACACTGTACGCGCCCCCGCCGCGCGCGGCGAAGTACAAAAAGACGAAGCAGTACAGCGCCGCCAGCTCGCCCCGGTTCAGGATGGGCCAGAAGCCGTCCGGCGCGTGCCCCAGGAAGTAGGCGAACGCCATCAGCCCCGACAGCACGAACGCCACCGGCCGCGTGAACAGGCCAAGGGCGAGCAGCGCCGCGCCGAACACCTCCAGCACACCGGCCAGGCCGCGCTGGGACAGGAGCTCCAGCGGCTGCGCGGGCCGGTCCGGCGGCACCAGCACGCCGAACAGCTTTTGCACGCCGTGCTGCATGAGCATCAGCGCGGACACCAGCCGCAGCAGAGCCAGGATGCTTTCCTCGAAGCGTGCCATGAAGAACGTCCGCGCCATCCCCATCCCCTCCCTTGTCTTCCGTGTGCCGGTCCTGGGGCTCAGTCCCGCGCCTGCTTTTCGGCTGCAGCGGCTGCCGCGGCGGCCGCGCTGTCACGCCGGGCGTGCTTGGCCTTGCGCTTTCGCTCGTGCTCCTCGCGCAGGCGGTCGTACTCGGCGGCCTGCGCGGGCGTGAGCACGGTGCGGATCTCCGCGCGGGCGCTGTCCACCGCGGCGCGGATGCGCTGGCCGTCCTGCTGCCAGAGCGCGTCCGTACGCTGACGGTGGCGGGCCATGATGCTGTCCACCCGCACGCGCTGGGCCGGGGGCAGCTCCAGCTCGTCGATGATGCTGTGCGGGCCGCGCTCGCCGCGGGGACACTCCGCCGCGGCGGGCGCGCCCGGCTCGCGGGCGGCGAGCACGCGGCTGGTGGCCGTGCCCGCCAGCATGCCCGCGGCAAAGGTGACGATGAGCAGCGCCATCCCGGTCAGGCGCGTGCGGCGTTGCGTGTTCACGGGCGGCCTCCGCGGCCGGTGTGCGGGGTGTGGACCATGCGGATCAACAGGGCCTTCACGGACGGGGTTCCCACGAGCTGAGCAGGTCGTCTTCGGTCACGCCGCGCTCCTCGGCAATCAGGTCGGCGGCGGGCTCGGGAATGCGCAGCCCGTCGGCGATGGTGAGCGGAGTGGCGTCTTCCGTGGCGATGGTGAGCGAGGTCCCGCGCGCGGCGGGGCTGGTGCCGGGCCACGCCAGCGCGCCCAGCGACACGGCGGCGATGACGGCCGCGGCGGCCAGCGTGGGACGCGCCCACGCCGCCAGCTCCGAGAGCGGCGTGCGGGGGGCGGCCAGCTGCGCGCGCGCCAGCACGGCCCGCGACATGCGCGCGCGGCGCACGTCGTCCAGGCCCAGCGGCGACAGGTCGATGCGGTCGGGCTCCATCTACTCCTCCTCGCCCACCAGGGCGCGCAGGCGGCCGCGTACGGCGCGCCGGGCATTGAACAGGTGATAGCGCACGGTGCCTTCCGGCATCCCCAGCGCCTCGCCGATCTCGCGGTGCTTCCAGCCTTCCAGGTCGTGCAGCAGCAGCACCTCGCGCTGCGTCTGCGGCAGCCCGCCCACGGCGTCGTTGAGCCGCTCGCGGATCTCCGAGCGCTCCGCCTCGTCCGCGGGGTTGCCGATTGCGGGGGCGTCGTGGGCGTCGTCCAGGGGTTCGGCGGCGCGGATGCCCAGGTAGCGGCGGTGGTTCAGGGCGCGGTTGCGCACGATGCGCACGAGCCATCCGCCAAAGCGGGCGGGGTCGCGGCACTCCCCCAGCCGCTCCAGGGCCAGCACCAGGGCGTCCTGGGCCACGTCCTCGGCGTCGTGCGGGCTGCGGGTCACGGCCAGGGCCACGGCGTAGGCCGCGCCCATGTGCAGGCGCACCAGGCGGTCCGCCGCGTCCGTCTCGCCGGCGAGGGCGCGGGCCACCAGCCCGGCGACGTCGTCGGTCATCTCTCTACCAGACACGCCACGCGCAAAAAACGCTGGCTCCCACGGTCAGCCGCGCTCCGGGACGGCCGCCGGCGGACAGCGGTGACGGTTCGTGGCGGCCCGGCACCCCTCCGTCCGGGCGAATGAATCCGCTGCAACGAGCACGCGAAGTCCACGCGCGTGGACGGCCCGTCCGGGGGCCGCGACGGACCCCCCGCCGCCACCAGACGCCGGGACGAGGCGAGCGGTCACGGAAGCTCCCAGGTGCCGCGGAGGGCGCCGTACACGTCGCGGGGAAGCTGCACGAGGACGGGGCGGGCGCGCGGGTCCAGCCAGGCGAGCACGGCGCGCAGGTCGGCTTCGGCCATGGCCGTGCAGCCGCTGGTGGGGGCGCCGGGGCCGGCCCACACGTGCAGAAAGATGCAGGAGCCGCCCCCGGGCGCGGGCGGGGCGGAGTTGTGGTCCACCCACACGCCCCATTCGTACAGGTCGTCGGGGCGGCGCATCTCCTCGTGGCTGCTCCAGTCCGGCGCGGGGATGGTGTCGCGGTCCACGCGGCGGTTGTAGTAGGCCGAGCGCAGGTCGTCCACGCACTCCGTGCTGGGCGTCGCCTGGACGTACGGCAGGCGGATCCACGGCACCTCCGCGGGCGCCGCGTACCCGAACGCGGAGCTCAGCCGGTACACGCCCGCCGGCGCGCGGCCGTCCCCCTCGCGCTTGGCCGGGCCCTCCGCGGGGTGGGACGCGTGCAGCCCCGTCCCCCATCCCAGCCCGGAGCGCCCCACGTTCGCCTGGATCGGCGCGCCCACGCGGCGCCACGGGCGACCCACCGCGTCCCGCTCGTAGCGCTGCAGCGTGGCCCCGACCGAATCCCAGTCCGCCGTCGTGGATACGATCACCTGCAGCGCGCTGTCCGCCTCCGCGCGCAGCGGCGCCGGCCCGTCGGGCGCGGCGCGGCCATGCGCGGCGGCGGCCAGGGCGATGGGGATCACGAGGGCGAGGGCCAGCAGGGAACGCATGGGACTGCGCGGTACGGGTGCGGAAGCGCGAACGTGCGATCTAACAAAGCGTTACCGCGGGTGTTCGCGCAAGGCATCCCCCACCCCCCGGCCTCCTCCCCCGGCAAACTGCGCCGGGAGAGGGGGAGAGATACGAGGCGCGGGATGGGTCCGTGCGGGTGCGGCGGGCCCCAGCGGCGGCCCCACCCGCTCGATTCCTCGCGACCTCCCCCAATCCTGGGCCCCAATCCTGGGGGAGGTGAGATGGATCGTGCTGGATGGCGGGCTGGCTGCACCGGCAGAGAGCCCCCACCCCCCCCCCCCCCACCCCCC
>DATING010000533.1:0-14744 GCA_035474555.1 Longimicrobium sp.
GCCCGGCGGCCCGGAGCACATCCGCACGGTGGCCGTGATCACCGGCGGCGCGGGCGGCGAGACGGCCGCCGCGGCCGAGGCCGGCTACGACGCGTACATCTCCGGCGAGGGCGCGCACCACAACTTCTTCGACGCGGAGGAGGGCGGCATCAACCTCCTGCTCGGCGGCCACTACGCCACGGAGACGTTCGGTGTAAAGGCGCTCGCGCGGCACCTGGAGGCGGAGTTCGGCCTGGAGTGGACGTTCATCGACCATCCGACGGGGTTGTAGGGAATAGGGAATAGGGAAAACGCCGGATCGTGAACCGTGGTTCACAATCCGGCGTCTTCGTTTGAACCCGACACGACCTCGGGTCGATCCACCCGTCAGGACCGGGCTTTGCGGGGCGCGGGGCCGGCCATCTCCTTCTCCACGTAGCCCTTCCCTTTCGTCTTCCCGTCGCTGTCCGGGGTGACGCCGTCGACGGCGCAGCGCTCGGCGAAGATGTCGCGGGCGGCGATTTCCTCCCAGACCGTGCGGACCGGGTCGGCGGCCACGACCTCCACCAGTTCCGGGTCGAACTGCGAGCCGGAGCCCTCGGCCAGTTCCGAGAGCGCCGTCTCTATGGGGAGCGCGTCGCGGTACTTGCGGGGCTGCGTCATGGCGTCGAAAGCATCCGCCAGGGCGATGATGCGCGCGCCCAGCGGGATGTCGGTGGCCTGCAGCCCGCGCGGATAGCCGCTGCCGTCCCAGCACTCGTGGTGCGAGGAGACGATCTGCTGGATGCCGGGATGCTCCGTCTCCAGCGGCGCCAGGATGTGCGCGCTCTCGTGCGGGTGGTTCTTGATCTCCGCGCGCTCCTCCTTGCTGAGCGGCTTGCGCGAGTGGATGATGTGAAAGAAACGGTCGTCGATCTTGCCCATGTCGTGCATGAGCGCGGCGATGCGCAGCGTGCGCAACGCCTCGCCGTGCATCCCCACGGCCTTGGCCAGCGAGTAGCTCAGGTCCGCCACGCGGCGGCTGTGGCGCGCCGTGACGGGGTCGCCGGCCGTGAGCGCGTTGAGCAGGATGTCGACCATGTCGCGGTGCAGCTGCGCGGCCGCTCGCTCGCGCCGCATGGCATCCAGCAGCCAAGCGAACGAAACCAGCCCGGCAGAGGCGAGCGCCACCCCCGCCAGGCTCAACCGCGATCCTTCTTCGTTGCTCGGCATCCAGCGTGACATCCCAGGGTTCACCGACTTTCCAGAGCACGCCCGTCAATGCACGGAGCAAGCCAGGGTACGCCGTGCTCGTCTTCGTCCGCGCGCCGGAGCTGGGCCGGGTGAAGACGCGCCTGGCCGCCGCCATCGGGGATCCGGCCGCCCTGCGCGTCTACCGGCGGCTGGCGGAGCACACGCTGCGCGAGGCCGCTGCGCTCGCGGGCCAGGGCGTGCAGGTGCGCGTGCACCACACCCCGGCGCACGCGGGCGATGCCGTGCGCGCGTGGCTGGGCGACGGCCCCGTGTACCTGCCGCAGGCGGAGGGCGACCTGGGCGCGCGGATGGAGGATGCGTTCGCGCGCGCGTTCGCGGCGGGCGCGGAGCGGGTGGTGATCGTGGGATCGGACCTGCCGGACCTGAGCGCGGCCCTGCTGCGCCGCGCGTTCGGTGCGCTGGATGCGCATCCCGCCGTGCTGGGCCCCGCGCGCGACGGGGGATACTACCTGCTGGGCCTCACCCGCCCCGTCCTCGGGATCTTCGACGGCATCGCGTGGAGCACGCCGGGGGTGCTCGCCGCCACGCTGGACCGCTTCCAGGCCGCGGGGATCGAGCCGGCGATGCTGGAGACGCTGGCAGACGTGGACGAGGCGGAGGACCTGCCGGCGGGGTGGATGGAGGGCGACCTATCCGTGGCGGAAGAGGCGGGACAGCAGGCCCCCGGCTGATGCCGGTTCCTCCGCGAGGCGCCTGCGAAGGCTGCACTCCGTCTCATCCAGCCAGCGGATGCACTGCTCGGGATTGACCTCGATGCCGCGCGCCACGAGCTCCTCGAAGACGGGCGGCACCCAGGTGACCAGGTAGTGCGTGTAGGCGTCCCCGTCCACCCCGTCGTCCTGGAAGAAGCCGACCCATGTGTCCCACGGCGGCGTGTTGAACACGTCGAAGTAGCCGCCCGTCTCCAACTCCGCCGCCCCGTCGCACAGGTCGGCGTCGGGATGGTAGACCATCAGCCGGCCCTGCTCCACGAACTTCGGCGTGCCCTTCGTCGATGCGCCGTGGTAGCGGCCGGACGTGACCGCGGCGACGGTGGCGAAGTAGCTCCGCTCCAGCAGCCGCGGCCGCCGGTCCGGGTTGCGCAGGCAGGTGGCGGGGCGCGAGACGTCCGCCCGCGGCGTGCACCACGACGCCGTCTCCTCCAGGCGCCGGAGGAAGGGGGCCAGGGAGGCGGATACGTCCGGCTCGCCGCGGATGATCATCACGCGCCGTCCAGCGCCATCGTCATCAGCTCGGTGTCCCACGACCGGCCGTCACTTCGATACGCATCGGGCTGCACGCCGTAGGGGATGAAGCCGAACGCCACGTAGAGCCCGCGCGCGGCCGTGTTCGTCGTCGTGACGCCGAGCTCCAGCCGATGCAGGCCCTCCAACCCCCGCGCGTGGTCCACCAGCGCCGCCAGCAGCGCGCGGCCCAACCCCCGGCCGCGCGCCTCCGGCACCACGTACATCCCCCAGATCCCCGCGCGGTGCATCGCCTTGCGCTTGCTCTCCCGGTGCACGCCGCCGATGCCGAGCAGCGTGCCGTCGTCATCCAAGGCGCCGAAGACGGCGGAGCCCGTGGCCCCCGCCAGCACGTCCACGGTCGCCTGCAGCGGGCGATCCACTTCTTCCTCGTACGTGGAGCCGAACGCCTCGGGCGACTCGCGCAGGCCGCGCAGGCGCAACGCCCGGAACGCCTCCGCGTCCGCTGGGGCGAGACGGCGGACGGTCACCGGTATTCCAGCTCCGCGCGGGTCCACACCTCGCCGCCGCGGGCCACGAGCCGCACCGTGCGCAGGTTGCGGACGTCCGCCAGGGGATCCGCATCCAGCACCACCAGGTCCGCCAGCTTGCCCGCCTCCAGCGTGCCGATGTCGTCGCGGCCCATGGCCCGTGCGGCCGTGCGCGTGGAGGCGATGAGCACGTCCATGGGCGAGAGCCCCGCGGCCGCCATGGCCTCCATCTCGTTGTAGACGGACGCACCGTGCAGGGTGAGCGGGTTGCCCGCGTCCGTGCCCATGGCCACGGGAATGCCGGCGGCGTGCACGCGGCGCAGGTTGCCCGCCATGATCTGCCGCTCCCGCTCAATGCTCTGGCGAACGCGGTCCATGGGGTAGCGGCCGGCGGGGAGCGAGTCCGTCAGGGCGGCCTTTGCGCGGGTTGCCGGGTCCACGCACTCCATGGCCACGCCCGTGGGCTCGAAGCGGCGCCCCAGCAGCTGCAGGTATCCCTGCGCCACCGTCAGCGTGGGGTTGTAGATGGTGCCGGCCTGGCGCGCCAGCTGGATGAACTCGTCGTCCACGGGCTGGTCCTGCACCGAGTGCACCAGCAGGTACGCGCCGGCGCGCAGGGCGTCCTTGGCGGCCCACAGCTCCGTGGCGTGCACGATGAGGGGGATGTTCGCCGCGCGGGCTTCGTCGGCCGCGGCCCGCAGCATGGCCTTGAGGTGCACCGTGTCCGCCGACGGAAAGTCCGTCAGGTACCACACCTTGAGCGCGTCGCTGCCGTACTCCGCCACCATCCGCGCGCCGGCCCGCGTGGCGCTGTCGCTGGACGTGTGCACGAACTGGCGCATGGCCGGCAGGTTGAGCCAGTGGTCGATGGTGGAGAGCAGCGGCCCCGCGGCGGCCACGTGCGGCGCGGCGTTGCTGGCCTCCGCGCGGGCGCGCAGGGGCCACGTCCAGGGAAATCCGCCCACGTCGAACGTCCCCGTCACCCCCGCGCACAGGTAGCTGCGAAAGAACCGCTCGGGGTGCGCCTCCAGGGCGATGACCGTGCTGTCGTACGGAAAGCGCGCGCGCACGTCCTCCGCGTCGGGCCGCCCGTCCGCCCACCCCGTCTGCGAGTAGTGCACGTGCGCATCGATGAGGCCGGGGATGATCCACTTGCCGCGCGCGTCGATCGTCTCCACCCCGGCGCCCAGGGGGCAGTCGCCCACGCACTCGATGCGCCCGTTGCGCATCACCACCGTGGCGTTGCGCCGCGGGGCCGCGCCCGTGCCGTCCACGACGGTCGCGCCTGTAAAGGCGTAGGCGGGCACGGGCCGGTCCCCCGCCGTGCCGAACGCGGTGGTGACGGCGATCTTCCACGTGCCGTCCGGCTGCTTTACCAGCACGCGCTCCGACACGCCCCGCGCGCTGCCGCCCTGCACCACGCGGTAGCGGTACGTGCCGTAGACCACGCCGGGCGCGACCGGCACGACCTCCAGGTGCGTGGCGACGAGCGTGTCCGGCCATGCGTTGGGATCGCCCTCCGTCATCCCTGCGTAGCCCCACTGCACGCCGCCGGGGCCCGTGCGGGCCAGCCGCGGGCTCTGCAGGTAGGTGCGCAGGTACGCCGGCCGGTCGCGGGTGTGGATGGCGCCGATGTTGGCGCGGAACGCCGCCAGGGCCTCCGTGCTGTCCCGCGCGCGCTGCTCCGCCGGGTACGCCGGCTGCGCGTGGGCGAGGACGGGGATCGCGGTCGACAGCGCGAGCGAGGCGGCCAGGGCGCGGAGGATGTTCATGGCGGCGCGGGGAAAGCGGGATGGATGGCGAAAGCGCACGCCCACAGAGTAGCGGGCGTGCGCTCGGCTGGTCAAATCCACCAGCGCCGGGATGGGATCAGATGTCTTGTACCGGATCCGGAAAACGCTCTGCGTGAGAATCCGGTGTTCCGCCTACAGAACTGTATTCGCGGATCCGGGATTAGCGCGCTGTGAAGTAGCAGACGCAGGTACCCGACTCGCAGACGCCCACGTTGTAGCCGATCTTGCGGCAGTCCTGCGTGCACTGGCCCGAGGCGCACGCGCGCGACTCGTCCGCGGAGGCGCCCGGCGACGCGAACGCCTGCGCGCCGCCAAAGCCCAGCGCGGCCGTCATCGCCGCGGCGAACAGACCACGTGCGGCCCTGCTCCTGGTTGCGATCATCATGTGCTCGTCCTCGTGGTGATAAGGGGTGGATGGATCAGGCGCGGGCGGGTGCCGTCCAGTAGCACATGCAGCTGCCCTGCTCGCAGCGGCCGACGTTGTACCCGATCTGGGCGCACGCCTCCGTGCACTGCTTCAGGATGCACGACCGCATCTCGTCCGCCGCGGTGGCTGTCGGCGACGCGAACGCCTGCGCACCTCCGAAGCCCAGCGCCGCCGCCATGGCCGCGGCGAACAGCACGCGTGTGGCCCTGCTCCGGGTTCCATTCGTCATGTGCGTCCTCGCTCGTAGACGTGCGGTGGAGTTGTTCAGGCCCCGGCTGGCACCTGGATGATGCAGATGCAGCCGCCCTGATCGCAGAACCCGCCGTCGTAGCCCGCGCGCCGGCAGTCTCGGCTGCACTGCCCCGAACTGCATGCGCGCATCTCGTCCGCCGCGGTGGCCGCCGGCGACGCGAAGGCCTGCGCACCGCCGAAGCCCAGCGCCGCCGCCATCGCCGCGGCGAACAGGCCGCGCTGCATCGTCTGCTTCATCGTCGACCTCCGTTGGGGATGGATCACGATTCGCGCACCCGGTCCAGCATCGGCCAAGCGGCTCGGAATCAGCGAACTGCGCGAATCGTGCCGTGAAACGTGTTTTACCCGACGCGAGGGGAGGGACCACCAGCGCGTTACTGGCAGGATGGGGCCGAAGGGGCAGGGGCCCAGCCCCCGGCGAATGAATTCGCGTCACCGGAAGCGTGATGTCGGCCTTCGCCGACCGCTCGTGCAGCATTCACGGGAGTGCACCGGGACGGGCATCTCACAGCTGGATCGCGAGGAATCTCCGTGCGGCGTCCCCGGCGGTCGCTTCGAATGCACGGCGTTGCGCGATTCCTGCGATCCGTCCCATCGTTCACCTCCCCAGCCGGGGAAAAGGGGCCGGAGAACCGTGCGCTACGGGGCGCGAAAGGCGCTCCACCCGGTGCGGGGCAATGCAAACGTCCGTCGCGCGCGGCGCGGCGGCACGACGAAAGGATTACACGTGGCGGATGACGGGATGACGACGACGCCCTCGGGGCTGCAGTACCGCGATGACGTGGTGGGCGACGGGCCGGAGGCCAAGGCGGGGCAGCTGGTGGCCGTGCACTACACGGGCACCCTGCTGGACGGGAGCAAGTTCGACAGCAGCCGTGATCGCGGACAGCCGTTCCAGTTCCCCCTGGGCGGCGGCCGCGTGATCCAGGGATGGGACGAGGGCGTTGCGGGGATGAAGGTGGGCGGCCGGCGCACGCTGGTGATCCCCCCGAACCTGGGCTACGGTTCGCGCGCCATGGGTGCCGCCATCCCCGCCAACAGCACGCTCGTGTTCGACGTGGAGCTGCTGGGCGTGCGCTAAGCCGGGGAACTTCCGGCGGTGCAGGTGGATACATTGTGCCGATGGACGGGCGCGGCCGGCGGCGGTGGCCGCGCCCCCACCGGCAACCAGAAGAAGGAAGATTCCAGATGCGGAAGACCATTCCGCTGTTCGTGGCCGCGGCCCTGGCCCTTACGGCGGGCACGGCGCAGGCGCAGAGCGGGTTCGCGCTCAAGGGGCACTACCTGTTCAACGCCTCCGACGCGGACGAGGACCAGACGCCCGCGGCCGACGGCTTCAGCGTGGGCGCGGAGCTCGTGCTGCCGTTCAACCTGGGCGTGGGCGTCAGCGCCTACACCACGGGCAAGGCGACGGACGTGGACGAGGAAGCGACCGCGTTCGGCGTGCTGGCCGAGGCCAACTACTTCATCGACCTGCCGCTGCTCCCCGTGACCCCGTACGTGGGCGTGCACGGCGGGCTGGGGCAGTACACCATCGAGGACGTGAGCGGCGGCAACCCGGACGATCCCGAGTTCGAGGACAGCCGCACGCAGCTGGGGTGGCAGGTGGGCGCCCGCTTTCAGCTGAACTCGCTGCTGGGGCTGGATGCGCAGTACCGCCGCGTGAGCGAGAGCGCCTCCGAGTCGCAGGGCGGCGACCTGGAGCGCAACCAGTTCCTGATCGGCGTGACGGTGTTCTAGTCCCCTGCCCCGCGCCCGGATCCTGGAATCCGGATGCAGGATTGAAGGACGGGGATGATGACGACGAAAGGCCGCCGGAGTGATCCGGCGGCCTTTCGCGTTGGGTCCCATCCGAAGAACGTCCGTCAGGGGAGGACGGATCGTGCACGGGCAGGGCGCCCCTCCCCCGGCCCCTCCCCTCGCAAACTGCGCGCGGAGAGGGGAGACCTTCCGTCACGCCGGCGTGGGCTTCCGCAACCGCACTTGCAGGCTATTCCCTATTCCCTGTTCCCTATTCCCTGCAGTTGCAGGCTGTCCCCTGTAACCTGTCCCCTGTAACCCGCAGTTACTTCCGCGGCCCCACCAGCCACTTCGCCTCCGCCACCGCCACCACATCCCCGGCGGCATCCCGGATGTCCGTCCGCACGATGATCTCGCGCTCGGCGTTGCTCTCCAGCACGGGCGCGGTCGCCTCGGCGGTCAGGGTGCCGCGGGCCTTCTTGGTGTACTCGATGGACAGGCCCTTGAGGATGGAGCGCGTGTCCGCCCGCATCCCGTAGTTCAGCGCCAGTCCCGTGGAAAGCTCCGCCAGGTTCATCAGCGCGATCGCGTGGATGCTGCGCAGGTGGTTGCGCACGATGCGCCGGTCGCGCAGGGTCACCCGCGCGTAGCCGTCGCGCAGCTCCTCCACCTTTGCGCCGATGGTGCCCGAGTACGGTACCAGGCGCCCCAGCAGCCAGCTGAACATCGCCTTGCCGCCGGGACGCTTGCTCCATTGGTCCCACTGCGCCCGGATCGCCTGCTCGGGCGTGCTCGCCGTCGTCGCCATCGTTCCCCCGTCTGGGTTCCCCTGCCCCGGCGCGTGCCGGCAATCCGCCACCGTTCCGCCCGCCGACACCATGTAAGCCCAATGAGCGCCGCTCGTCCAGAGCCACGACCCTTGGCGCGAAGATTCACGCCCGATTAGGTTGTGCGCGCTCCTGAAACAAGTGGAGCCGCGGCGGGGTTCATCCCGCCGTTCCGCGGTTCCCTTCCTGGACGTTTTCCAGAGAAACTCGTGAAAAGACTCATCCTCCCGGCGGTGGCGTGCATGCTGGCCGCCGCCCCCGCCGCCGCGCAGGACGCCGATGCCCCCGGGCAGCCGTCGGGATCCACCGCCATCTCGCTGGACGTGGGGGGCGGCTACGCCCTGGGCCTGTGGCGGCAGCTGTCCCCGCGCACGCGCGCCGGCGTGGAGGTCGGCGCCGCCATTTCCCGCGCGGAAGGCGAAGGGCGCGAGCAGGACCTGGTGAACTTTGCCGTGCGCCCCACCGTCAAGCTGTTCTCCGCCGCCGACGGGGCGCTGCGCCCGTACACGCTCGTGGGCGTGTACGCCGAGGGGTTCGGGCAGAACGTGGAGTCGGGCGGGGCCGGGGGCGAGTACTCGACCACCAGCACCGAGCTGGGCGCGCGCGCGGGCGTGGGGCTGGAGTGGATGCCCGTGCGCCGGCTGGCCGTGGGCGGGCACGTGGGCGTGCGCGGCGGCTACCTGAGGACCACCCAGGAGAACGGCTCGGACGAGCAGGAGCTCACGGGCTGGAGCGCCAGCACCTTCACCTCCGGCATCGTCCTCACGCTGTTCTTCTGAGTCTCGCATTCCGGGGGCGCCGTTCCGCGGCGCCCCCTCCGCATTTCCCTGCAATTCCCATCCACCGATGCACATCCGTCGTTTCGCCGCCGCCGCCATTGCGGTGCTGGCCCTCGCCGCGCCCGCCCGCGCGCAGGACGTCCCCGCGCAGGACGCCCCCGCCGACAGCGCGCCGCCCCTGCCCAACGGACTGCGGAAGGGCGCGTGGTCACTGTCGTTCGTGGCGCCGGGCTACAGCGGGCTGGGCGGGGAGACCGCGGAGTTCGGCGTGTGGGAGATGGTGGGGCCGCGCACCAACGTGGGCGTCACGCTCGACCTCTCCGTCGCCGGACAATCGCGGGAGACCAGCGGCGCCAACGACCAGACAACCGCCTACACCCGCCTGGGGCTGGGGTTGAACGCGCGGCGGTACCTGGCCACCTCGCGCAGCGTCGTGCCGTACGTGCACGGGCGCGTGTTCGGCCGCGTGGGGTTCGACCGGCGCGACGACGTGGGGAGCGGCTTCGAGGAGAACGTCCGCAGCCTGGGTGCGGGGGCGGACGCGGGGGTGGGCGTGGAGTGGTTCCCCGTCCGGCAGGTCAGCCTCTCCGGCCACACGGGCGTGCGCTTTTCCAGCTTCAACTACACGTCCGAGGTCACGACGCCCGAGCAGGAGGAGCGCGAGTCCACGTCGCGCGAGGGGATCTTCCAGACCTTCACCTCCGCGCTCTCGCTCCGCATCTACTTCTGATCCGCGTCCGTTTCAAACGGCGACGGTGACGGCGAATGCGGGCGTGCCCCTCCGCTGCGCTCCGGGTCGGGCTGCGCGCGCCGTAGGCAACGATACAACTGTTGCCAACGGCGCCGAGCCCCCTCCGCAGGCCGGCACGATACTGCTGTGCCGTCCCGCTCCGGGGTCTCGGCCCTGCGGGCGCGCATCCCTCACGCAACGGCAACGGACCGGTCCGCCGTGTCTGCGCGGGGCCCTCACCCCCCGGCCCCTCTCCCGTACACGACCTTTCGGCACCCTCGGCTGCCATCCCGTACGGGAGAGGGGGAGCAGATCCGTCACGAAATCCTTCTCCCCCTCTCCGTGAGGAACGAGCGGGGAGGGGGCCGGGGGGAGGGGCACTCCGCCTCCGCACGAACCCGGCTCTACACGCCGGAACTCGCCCTCCGCCCAACCCCTCCCCCGAAGTTGGGGGAGGGGTCGCCGGCCGTCGCGAGGAACGAGCGAAAGGTCCGGCGGGGGAGAGGGCCCCCGCCGCGCGCGCTTTCGCGAAATCATTTGCCCATAACGACATGCACCGCTTCCGCGATACGGAATACCGGCATGTCACATGGACCGGATGCCGCCCGATCCCGCCCCGGGCGAGGCCCCGCCCCGCGTAACTGCGGCATCCGCATGCACGAAATGCTTGCGCGGGGTGATGCAATGGGTGCAATATAGGGCCCGCCAACCGAACCTTTGCGTAATCCCCTTCACCATCCATCGGCATCGACGGGCCCATCCGCCGTTGTCCTTTGCAATGACCCCAGACGTGCAACGCGCCATGACCCAACGCCGCATGCACCACGCCCGCTGGGGCGCCCTCGCGCTGGCCGCCCTGCTCTCGCTTCCCGCCTGCACCGTGGCCGTCGGCGCCGCGCCGGACGGGAGCAACGCCGCCGCATCGTCCGCGCGCCGGGGAGACCGCCCGCGCGACGTGCTCTTCATCCCCGCCAGCCGCGCGGCAGAGGCGCCCGCGCTGGAGTCGACGGAGGCGGTGATGGCGCCGGGCGCATCGCTCATGATCCCCGTGCGCGGCATCGGGCCCGGCCAGCTGCGCGACTCGTATGCCGACGCGCGCTCCGGCGGCCGCGTGCACAACGCCATCGACATCATGGCCCCCGGCGGCGCACCCGTGGTGGCCGCGGCGGACGGGACCATCCGCCGGCTGCGGACGGGCGGCATGGGCGGGGTCACCATCTACCAGGTGGGCGCGGACGGGGTCACGCTGTACTACTACGCGCACCTGCAGCGCTACGCCGCCGGCGTGCGCGAGGGGATGCCCGTGCGCCGCGGCGAGATCATCGCCTACGTGGGCGACACGGGGAACGCGGGGCCCGGCAACTACCACCTGCACTTCAGCGTGGGCCGGCTGACCAATCCCGAGCGCTGGTGGGACAGCGAGAACGTGAATCCCTACCCGCTGCTCATGGGCGACTACGCGCGCCACGGCGCCCTGGGCCGCCGCGACCGCTGACCGCACGCGCGCGGCGCCGCCCACCGCGCGCACCCCGGCGGCCCCTGGAAAACCAGGGTTGCTGCTGAAAATCATTACATCAGCAGGGTTGGAATGCGCACGCGGGTCGGTTAGGTTCCCCGGTCTACGCTCCGAGGGAGCCAACGGACTGGAGAAGAATGGCCGCGCACGTTCCTGGTTTTGGACCGCCCCCGCCCCAACCCCTGACGCCGTTTCAGCGCGTCATCTCGCCGTTCGCCCGCTTCGCGCAGACGGAGTCCTCGGGCGGAATCGTCCTCATCGCCGCGACCATCGCCGCCATCGCCTGGGCCAACTCGCCCTGGGGCGGCGCGTACGAGCACCTGTGGGAGACCCCGCTCACCATCGGCGGCGAGGGATGGGGGCTCACGTATCCCCTGCACTACTGGATCAACGACGGCCTCATGGCCGTGTTCTTCTTCCTGGTCGGGCTGGAGATCAAGCGCGAGTTCCTGGTGGGCGAGCTGGCGTCGCTCAAGCGCGCCGCGCTGCCCATCGCGGCGGCGCTGGGCGGGATGATCGTGCCCGCCATCCTCTACGCCCTGCTCAACGTGGGCGGCCCGGGCGAGGCCGGGTGGGGAATCCCCATGGCGACGGACATCGCGTTCGCGCTGGGGGTGCTGGCGCTGCTGGGACCCCGCATCCCCCTGTCGCTCAAGGTGTTCCTGGCCGCGCTCGCCATCGTGGACGACCTGGGCGCCGTGCTGGTGATCGCCGTCTTCTACACCGACGCCATCCACTGGGGCGCCCTGGGATTCGGCTTCCTGCTCCTGGCGGGCCTGGTCGTGGCCAACCGGATGCAGGCGCGCACCCCCCTCATCTACCTGCTCGTGGGGCTGGTGGTGTGGGTGGCGTTCCTCAAGAGCGGCGTGCACGCCACGGTGGCCGGCGTGCTGCTGGCCATGACGATTCCCGCGCGGACCCGCATCGACACGGCGGAGTTCCTCCTGCGCGGCCGGCGCATCCTGGACTACTTCGACGCGGCGGGCGAGGAAGGCAAGGGCGTGCTGACCAACAAGGCGCAGCAGGCCGCCATCCAGGAGATGGAGAACGCCTGCGAGGCCGCCCAGGCGCCCCTGCAGCGCATCGAGCACGAGCTGCACCACTGGGTGGCGTTCGGCATCATCCCCCTGTTCGCCCTGGCCAACGCAGGGGTGCACCTGGGGGGCAACCTGGGCGCCGCGTTCGGCGAGCGGGTGACGCTGGGCATCATCCTGGGGCTGGTGATCGGCAAGCCCATCGGCATCACCCTGTTCGCCTGGCTGGCGGTAAAGTCCGGGCTGGCGGCCCTGCCCGGGACGGTGACGTGGCGCGCCATCCGCGGCGTGAGCCTGCTGGGCGGCATCGGCTTCACCATGTCGCTGTTCATCGCCGGGCTGGCCTTCCCGGGTGCGCCGCAATTGAACGCGGACGCCAAGATCGGCATCTTCGTGGCGTCGCTGGTGGCGGGGATCGCGGGGTTCGTGATGCTGCGGGGCTACAAGCCGGACGTGGCGGCCGTGCAGGCGGACGACGGGGAGGGCTGAAACGACGAGGAGCCCGCCGGTGTTCCGGCGGGCTCCGTCGTCTGATCGCACTCCCTCGTGTTCCTGCAGGTCTCGAGCGTTCCTGGTTTCTCAGCCGTGCCCACCCGGAGGACGCCTTTCAGCATGAGGTGGGGGTCACGTCGGCATTCTCAAAACCGCTTCCGCTCGTTCCGGAGTATACTACCGCCCAGGTGCGGCGGTTGTTGCGCGCGGAGCATTAGGAGAACGTGAACATCACTCTCGCGCATCCATTCGTACGGGCGGGCCGGACGCGGAGTTTCAACGCCCGCCGCCTCGCACGCCGGATGAGACACGCGCCACGCCCGAAAGGTTGCATCGCATGGTGACGAAGGCCGCGAAGGACGAGCTGCGCCGCATTCCCGGGGTGGGCGTGACCATCGCCCAGGACCTGCGGGACCTGGGGATCCACCGCGTGGAAGACCTGCGCGGTGCCGATCCGCAGGCGCTGTACGACCGCCTGTGCGTGCACCAGGGGATGCACGTGGACCGCTGCATGTTGTACGTGCTGCGGTGCGCCGTCTATTATGCGTCGGAGTTTCCCCACGACCCCGAGCTGCTCAAGTGGTGGTCGTGGAAGGATGGGGGGCCGGCGTTCCAGCGAGGGGTGGATGCTGATCGATGACTACATGCCCGCTTCGGAGTTCGCGGAGCGGCACGCCATCCGGGTGGCCGCGCCGCCGGAGCGGGCGTGGGATGCGGTCCGCACGCTGGACCTGGGCGCCTCGCCCGTGGTGAAGGCCCTGTTTGCCCTGCGCTCCCTCCCCGCGCTCTTCTCGGGAAAGCGGGTGCAGGGAGGCGGGCTGGGGACGACGATGGAGCGGCTGCTGGCGAACGGGTTCGTGCTGCTGGCGGAGCATCCGCCGCGGGAGATCGTCCTGGGGCTCGCGGGCCGCTTCTGGACGCCCACCGGCGGCATCACGCGCTTCGAACCGGCCGAGTTCCACGGCTTCGCGCGGCCGGGGATGGCCGTGGCGGCGTGGAACTTCACGGTCCTCCCCACGGACGAGGGCTCGCTCATCGCTACGGAAACGCGGGTGCGCTGCACGGACGACGCCGCCCGCCGGTCCTTTCGCCGCTACTGGCGCGTGGTGCGCCCGTTCAGCGGCCTGGTGCGCCGCGAGGCCCTGCGCGCCATCCGCCGCTCCGCCGAATCGTCCCCCTGACGCCCATGCCCGGACCGTCCGCCCTCTCCCCCGACGCCGAGGCGCTGCTGCGCCTGCTCGCGTTCGTCGCCCACGAGCCGTTCCCCGTGGTCGCGCTCTCCGGCGCCGCCGCCGAGCTGCCGCCGCCCCTGGATGCCATCGCCGCCGACCCCGCGGCGCTGGATCGCGCGGAGGGAGAGCTGGCGGGCGCGGGGCTGCTGGAGGAGGCCGGCCCCGCGCCCGTGCTGCGCGCGGACGTGGCGGAGCGGGTGCGCGGGGAGCTGGGCGCGGACGGAGGCGCGTGGGCCGCGGCGGCTGCGCACGCCGTGGCGACGGCGTACCCGCGCGACCCGGAGCGGCGGGACCTGGCGGAGATGGTGGACGTGCTGCTGCCGCACGCGCTGCAGGCGGCGCGCTACTGCGAGGCGGCGGGCGCGGGGACGGCCGCGGCGGGGCACTGCCTGCTGGCCGCCGGGCGCACGCTGCTGGCGCGGGGGCAGCCGCAGGCCGCGCGGGCGGAGCTGGAGGGCGCCGTGCGGCTGCTGGAGGCGGGGCGGGGGCCGGGGCACCCCGGCGTGGCGCTGGCCCTGACGTACCTGAACGGGGCCCTGAACGCGCTGGGCGAGCGGGGGCCCATGCTGGCCAACGGGCAGCGGGTGCTCGCCATCCTGGAGGCCGCGCACGGGCCGCGGCACCCCGAGGTGGTGGTGCACGTGAACAACGTCGGCACGCTGCTGCGCTCGGCGGGGCAGGCGGACGCGGCCGTCGGCTACTTTCGCCGGGCCATGGAGCTGGCGGAGGAGGTGTTCGGCCCCGCGCACCCCATGACGGCCACGCTGCACGGCAACCTGGGCGACACGTTGCACCGCACGCGCGGCCCCGTGGAGGCGCGGCCGCACCTGGCGCGCGCCCTGGCCATCGACGAGGCGGCGTACGGCCCGGCGCACCCCAGCGTCGCCCGCGACCTGCACCGCCTGGGGCACGTGCTGGCGGAGCTGGGGGAGATGGAGGAGGCGCTGGAGCTGCTGGAGCGCGCCATCGGCTACC
>DATING010000534.1:0-9753 GCA_035474555.1 Longimicrobium sp.
CTGCACTTCTGCCTGACGGGGCTGGAGCACCGGGTCCTGGCGCCGCCCGACGCGAGCCACCTGGACTGGGTTCTCGGAAGCCAGGAGTTCGTACGCGGGACGCGGCCGAGGGTGGGAGAGAAGCACATCTCGGTGGTGTCGATGTTCGGCTTCGCGCCCGAGTCGTGGTCGGGCATTCTCGACCCGCTCTCCAAGGTGGGCGCCGCCTATCGCTGGAGCACGCGGGTCATCCCGCTGGGCTACGGACCGGCGTCGCGCATCATCGGCCGCATCCGGGACGCCTGGTTCAAGAACCGGAAGGGCGCGTCCACCCTGACGCAGGGGATGCTGCAGAGCGGGGAGAAGACGGCACAGCAGGTCGAGGACGACAAGGTCTTCGAGAACGCCCACTCGCGCCACGCGGCCGCGCAGCTCAGCGACGTTCTGGGCGCGCTTCAGACCGGGCGTGGGCGCGCCGCCCTCTACACGTCCACCCTCGTCGTCCACGGGGACAGCGACGCCGGCGCGCGCGACGTCGCCCGGCAGCTGATGCACCAGGTGAACGAGCGGGGATTCACCGCGCGCGTGGAGGGCCTCCACGCCTGCGCGGCGTTCTTCTCCTCGATGCCCGGCGACGGCTGGCACAACCTGCGCCGGCCGCCGCTGCCGACCCAGAACATCGCCGATCTCCTTCCGGCCACGACGTCGTGGGCGGGGATGCGGCACGTGCCGTCGCCGTTCTTCCCGGTGCGCAGCCCGGCGCTCGCCTACGTCGATACGGACGACGCGACACCGTTCCGGCTGAACTTCTATCACAAGGACGTCGGCCACACGCTGCTGGTCGGCGCCACGGGTGCCGGCAAGAGCACCTTCATGGGCTTCTGCGTCGCGCAGTTCATGCGCTACCCCGATGCCCAGGTGTTCTGGTTCGACAAGGGGCACTCGGCGTACGTGCTCACGGCCGCCATGGGCGGACGGCACTACGACATCCGTCCCAAGCCGGACCCGAGGAGCGGCCTCCAGTTCCAGCCCTACGCCCTGGTGGACCGTCCGGAGGAGCAGGCCTGGGCGGCGGAGTGGACGGAGATCGCCGTCGCGCTGCAGGGCGTCGAGCCGACGCTCGCCAAGCGCCAGTCGATCCAGCGCGCGCTTCGCGTTCTCGGAGACCGGCCGCGCGAGGAGCGGACGATCCGCGCGTTCGTGATGCACGTGCAGGATCTGGAGATCCGTGCCGCGATGGAGCAGTACACGGGCACCGGCCCGTACGGCTCCCTGCTCGACGGTGCACAGGACGGTTTCGCCTCCGGCTCCGTCCACACCTTCGAGATGCACCGCCTGATGGCCATGGGCGACCGCATCGTCGTACCCACCCTGCTCCACCTCTTCCGCCAGATCGAGCTCCGGCTGCGCTCCAACCGTCCGACGTTCATCGCGATCGACGAGGCGTGGGAGGCGCTGATGCGGTCGCGCTTCGCGAGCAAGATCGAGGAATGGCTGCGGACGATCCGCAAGGCGAACGGCGCCCTGATGCTGGCGACGCAGGACCCGGCCGACGTCGCGAAGTCGGAGCACCGGGACGTGATCCTGTCCAGCTGCCCCACGATGGTCTTCCTGCCGAACAAGAACGCGGTGAGCGAGGACGTCGCCGAGCTCTACCGCGCCTACAAGCTGAACGACCGCGAGGTCGAGATCGTCGCGACCGGCGAGACCAAGCGGGACTACTTCTTCAAGAGCCCCGACGGGAGCCGCCGCTTCGAGTTGAAGCTGGGTCCCGTTGCGCTTGCGTTCCTTGGCTCCCGCCCGGGGTCGACGACGGCGGCCACCGTCGAGCGGGCGAAGCGGCTGCAGGCGCAGCACGGGGAAGAGTGGCCGCGTGTGTGGCTGGAGGAGGCCGGCTTGGGAGCCGAAGGCGCGGAGATGTACCCCACCACGGCCGCCAGAGCGGCGGCCTGAACCTCCGATCGAACAGAAAGGGCAAGCCTATGATAACGAGACGAGCACGACTGCCGCTCCTGGGCCACCTCCGCGGTCCGCACCCCTCCGGGTTGCGGACCGCGGCGCTTTTGGGGGTGCCCTGCGCGCCCCGGGCACCCCGGCGGCCAGGACGGCGCTGGATGGTCGCGGGCCTGGTGGTGGCGGCGACGTGGACCGCCGCCGTTCCGAAGCCCGCCCACGCGATCTTCGGGATTGGCGACATCGTCTACGACCCGGCGAACCACGCCAACTCGATTCTCCGGTACGGGCAGCTCATCCTCCAGGCGAACCAGATGGCGCGCCAGGTGGTGGTGGCTACGCGCCAGGCCAACCACGCCATCCAGCAGGCCCGCGGCTTCAGCATCGGGACCCTCCGCATCCCCTCCCTCGGCACCATCCTCGACCGCATCGACGGACGGTACGGCTCCGGGGAGACGCTGGGGTACGGGAACAGCCAGGTCGACCGGCTCTTCCGGAGGACGTTCCCACGCGTGGCGGAATGGAACCACCGCGCGGCCGGGAACCAGGCGGCGGCCGCGCGCGAAGCCGCGTTCAACGTTCTCCTGAGCGCCCGCGACCACCACCTCCAGCTGGACCAGTCGCAGCGTCGGCTGGATGACCTGAAGCTCCAGCTCGCCGCCGCGAGCACGGACCGCGAGGTCGCCCAGATCCAGAACCGGATCGCGGCGGAGCAGCTCGACCAGCAGCTCCTCCAGCGCAACCTGGAGATGGGCACCGCGAACATGCAGGCGGTGGACGTCGCGATGCGCGCGGACCAGGCGGCGCGGACGGCGATGGAAGACACAGCCGGCGCCGTGTATTCGTCCTACCAGCAGAGCGTTCACGAGGCGGCGGGGCGGCGCGTGGAGGCTCGGCAGGACAGCATCGTGCGGGCGCGGGCAGGGCGCCAGCGCACGACGACGCGGCCGTAGGTGCCGGCCGCGCTCCGAGCCTGGGCCGAGGGTGCCGGCCGCGCCGTCCGGGCGCGGCCGGCGCACACGATCGCCCTCGCCGCCGCCGCGCTGGTCATGCTCGCCACCCTGCTTCCCGGCGAGCTGGCGGCGCAGGCACCGGGATACAGGGACACCGATCTGGAGGTGATCTTCCGCAGCCGGCAGCAGGAATGGGCGCGCAATGCCCAGGATGCGCTGCTCGGCCTCTTCGGCGGATTGCTGGTGCTGGAGATTTCCTATTCCAGCATCAAGTGGCAGAAGGACCGGATGGGGGTCGATCAGATCCTCTACTCCTTCCTGTGGAAGGTCGGGGCGGTCGCGCTCATGATGATGCTCTTCCGTTTCCCGCACCTGACGACGGAGCGCGTGATCGACGGCTTCGCCCACCTGGGGGGAATGGTGGCGGGACGAGAAGGAATGGCGCTGACGCCCACCGAGATCGTGACGCAAGGCGGGGAGATGGCGCAGCGGGTGGTGGACCAGCTCCACGTGGAGCAGGGGATGCCCCTTCAGCCCCCCGAGGACCAGGGGCTGTTCACGCGCTTCTCCAGCTGGGTCAACGGCGTCTACAACGCGTTCGGCATCGGGCTGGTCAACGCGATGTTCTCGATGGTGTTCTCGGCGCTGGTCGTGCTCCTCGTCGCGATCGTCGTGCTGAGCGCGTACATCGTGATCGCCCTGCAACTGCTGCTGGTGAAGCTGGAGGCGATCCTGGTGCTGAGCACGGGGATCGTGTTCATCCCCTTCGGTTCCTTCCGCCTCACCGCAGGGCTCGCCGAGGGATACTTCAAGTACGCGTTCGAGGTCGCGGTCAGGTTCTTCTTCCTGCAGGTGATCGCAGGCGTCGGCTACGACCTGTTCGAGACGCTGTACGAGATCTCGAAAGGCTTGATGAAATACGATGCGTCCCGCGGCCAGATGCATTGGGTGCTGAACCCGCCGTTCATCGACTGGCAGGTCGCGGTCGCGCTGGTGTTCGCGGCCGTGGCGTTCGGATACCTGGCGTGGAAGATCCCCGGCACGGCCGGGCGGCGGATCTCGTCCGAGGTGCGGATCGGCCTGTCGGACGGGATGCGCGGGAACTGACGAAACACGGGTTGTGCGGTCTCCTCCATCTACGGCCGGGGCGCGAGTCGCGTCCCGGCCGTCGTGGTAGTCAAGAACCGTTCGGACGACGTCACGGTATCTCGCGGGAGAGTCATCCCCGCCACCGGGGCTGATCCCGGTCCCCCCCAGGGGTCCCCAAGCCTCTCTACCCGGATTTCACGTGCCGCTTTTCAGGAGTCGGACGAAGCCCCCCGCGCCCGTGCGCGGTGGTGAGGGGGAGCAGGGCCCCTACCGGAACCGCTACGACATTGCACGCGAGGGCTACGAGATGCGTGTGGCCCAGCTGGCGCGCGCGTTGGACCAGTCGAGCCTGAAGACCTACCTGTCCGTCCTGGGGAACATCGTTCTCGCCATCGGAATCGTGATGATCGCGCTGCGTGGAGGCGTGCGGCCGATCTTCATTCCGTACGACCAGTTCGGGCGCGTGATCGAGTACGAGGATCTCAGCCGCTTCAACAACCCCTCGCGTTCGACCGTCGAGTCGGAACTCGGCGAATGGCTCGTGAACGTGCGCGGAATCTACTTCGGTGATCCAGTGGCGCAGATGGATCGTGCGCGAGCCGCGAAATGGTTCCTGACCCCTGCGGCCGAGGAGTGGCTGAAGCAGTATTACGACGCTCCCAACCGAAATCCCCGGCTGCTCTTAAGCGAAATCTCTCGGACTGTGGAGCTTGTGAGCATCTCCAGGGACCCGGAGCGTCCCCTGTGGTATCTCCAATGGCGTGAGATTGACACGCAGGCGCAGGGTGGGTCGGCAGAGTCGATCTGGCAGGCGACGCTCAAGATCGAGTTCGTTCCCGGCCGCACCGAAGAAGCCGTGTGGGCGAATCCCACGGGGATCCGGATCTCCTCGATCGAATGGAACCGGCTGCGCGAGCGCACCACGCCCCCTCACGCCGCGCCGGCGGCGTCCCAGGCACAGGTGAGTCCCCCGGTGGCCGACTCGGCCGTGTCGGGCCGCTGACGAATCACATCACCCCGCTGCCGATCCGAGGAAGTCCATGCGAAGGCCGGGCGCGAAAGCGCCCGGCCTTCGCTCGCGTCAAGAACCGTTCGCCGGAGGTCACGGTATCTCGCGGGAGACGCCCATTGCGCCAAACGGCCGCGGGTGCGGGGTCGCCGGTACTCCACGAACAGGCAAATGAAGCCAACCCTTCCAATGCTCGCGGCCGCGGCCGTGTTCCTCCTCCCGCCTCCGGTGGCTGCTCAGCCGGACGCCCGGGCCGCTGCCGAGCCACGCGCATCGGTGGCGCGTCCCGTACAGGAGGACGCCGCCGTCATCGCCGCGACGCGTGAATTCGAGCGGAGCGGTCAGGCACGGACGCTCCGCATCGGGTCGTACCTGGTCTATCCGTTCGGCCCGACGCAGCCGCGGGTCACGTGTGCGCCGCTGCGCGCGTGCAACATCCAGCTGGAGGAGGGCGAGCGCCCACCCACCGGAGCGTCGGAGTTCAAGCCTTACACCGGAGACCTGGAGCGATGGTTCGTCGCCACCACCCCCGGGCCTCGCAACACGACTCTCGTCGTGGTGCAGCCCAGCGACTGCAACCTCACCACGAACCTCACCATCCCTACCGACCGGCGCATCTACCACCTCACCCTGGACTCTCCGCCGTGCGCGGCACGGGACACGGCGGGTCAGAATCCGGATCTCCCGTACAACCGGATCGTGCGGTTCTACTACCCCGAGGAGCTGCTGCGCCGGCTCGCGGCGGACGAGCAGGCCGAGGCCGAGGAGGCCGAGGCGGAGACCGCGCGGCAAGTCCCGGTGGCGGCTGCCCCGTACGATCCCGCCTCGCTCGACTTCGCCTACTTCATGTGCCGCGACCGCGGCTACCCGTGGCGGCCGGACCAGGTTTTCGCGGACGCGGAGCACACCTACATCAAGCTCCCCGCGGCGGGGGCGTCGGGAGAGGTCCCCGTGCTCTTCGAGGTCGGGCCCAGGGGAGAGCTCGTGCTCATCAACTACGCGGTGCGGGGTGGCTTCTACGTGGTCGACCGGGTGCTGCGACGTGGTGTGCTGGTGGTCGGTACCGGACGCGAGCGTGAGGAGCAGCGGCTCCTGATCACCAAGGACAGAAGGGACTGCAGCCGATGAGCACATCACCGGAAGATCGTCCGACGGAGCCCGCGGTCGAGGACGACGCCGATGTCGGCCGCTCGATCGAGGTCCAGGACGAGAACGAGCCGAGGGTGGACGACAGCCCCGTTGAAGAGGGTCCGAGGCGCAGGTTGCTGCTGGTGCTGGCCGCCGTCGTGGGCGTCCTGCTCCTCTGGCTGCTGTTCCGGTCCGTCCCTGACCAGCCGGCACCCGGCACGGCAGAGAGCGAAGCGAAAAGCGAGGCGGTCGAAGACATCGCGAACGCGTCCGACCCCAGCTGGATGAACGCGGACACGTCCAGGGGGGTGGCACCGGCACCGGGCCAGGTGGTTCCTCCCGTCTATGGACCCGCCGCCGGCGGCCCCGCATACGGGCAGGTGCCGGCGGACAGTGCGGCCGCTGCACCGGGCGCGCCGGGCACCGCACCCGCAGACGTTCCGGAGCAGGCTGCCGCGCCCGATCCGCGGAGGGAGGCATTTCTGGCGGCCCTCCGGTCGAAGCCCCTGGAGTCCAGCGCGACCTTCGGGTCCGAGGCCGCGGGACAGGCGGGTGGCGCGAGCGCCGACGACGTCCCGCCGCCGCCGAGCCTGGAGGAGATGCAGGCAGCGGCCGAGGCGGAGGCCGTCCGGCGGTCGAGCCCGCAAGCGGCCAGCGACGGATTCAGCGCCGCCGGGGCGGCAACACCGTTTGTCGACACCCCCGCGCCGGCGAGGACCGCGTCGCGCTCCTCCTACGTGAACGGCGGCCTCGGCCCGGCTCCCCAGGCGGCTGCTCCGCATCGGATGACGCCGCGCGGGGCCGGCACCGCCGCGGACCATCTGGTCGTCCCGGTCGGCACCATCATCGAGGGCCAGCTCCATACGGCCGTCAACTCCGACCTGCCGGGTCACGTGGTCGGGATGGTGACCCGGAACGTATACGACGCGACCCAGAGGGTGATCGTCGTGCCGATGTACAGCTGGCTCTTCGGGTCGTACGAGAGCGACGTCGCCGCGGGGCAGGGGAGGCTGGTGGTGCAGTGGACCGCGATCCGGTTCCCCGGCGGCCAGACGTACGAGCTTCCCGCTCTGCGGGCGGGTGATCCGGGCGGTGCCAGCGGTCTCCGCGGGCGTGTCAACAACCACTACGGCACGATCTTCGGCCAGGCGCTGCTCTCGTCGGTGGTGGCCGCCGTGTTCGTCGGGCGCAGCGACAACGGCGACGGAGCCACCCGATCCTCGCGCGAGGCGACCGCGGACGCCACGGCCCAGCAGCTCGGACAAACAGCCACGGAGGTGACCCGGAGAAATCTCAACATCAAGCCCACGATCACCGTCCCGCGACTTACGCGATTCTCGATCATCCTCGATCGCGACCTCGTGTTCACACCGCCGCCCGGCCGGTAGCAGAGCCCCCGGCCGCGCCGCCCCGGTACACCACCGAAGTCGAACTCACGTGTCCACCCCCGATGAGCTGCGTTTCAAGAAAACGCGGCACGGCCCCCCTGTGCACCCATACGCGGTGGCGGGTTTGATGGTCGCGTGCGTCGCCGTGGGTTTCACCGCGGCCACGCAGTATGTCGCCGACCGTCTCGGCTACCATCCGAACCTCGGTCCCGCGCTCTACCCGGCCGACGCGTACTCGCCGGTCGTCTGCCTCGGTACGGGGGTCGTAGCGGCCGCTCTCGCCGGCTTGTGCGCCCGGCGGCAGGGCACCAGGCGCGCCTCGCCGCTGCTGGCGCTGGTGGCTCTCACCGCGTTCGCCGCTGCGCGTGGCCCGATCTACCCTCCCGCGCGGGCCCTCCAGTGGGGACTGGAATTCCACAGGACGACGTCCGCGGCACCCGGGCAGTGGGAGCAGCTGAAGCCGATCTTCCATGGCGCGTATCCCGTAGGGATCGCGGGGTTCTTCGTCGCCCTCTGCGCGCTCGGCTACGCCTGCCTCGGGACGTCCGTCAAGCACGCCTCGAACGCGCACGGGACCGCGGAGTTTGGATCCGGGACCGAGCTGCTTCTCGACGCCGACGTAGAGCGCCGCCGGCGGACTCAGCATCTTGCCAACGGCAAGGTAACGGAGCCGGGGGTGATGATCGGGCGGATGCCGCCACGATCCGGCGGGTTCCCGTCCGGGCGAGTCGAGCTGGGCCGGCTTCTCTGGTATCACGGGCCGAGCCACATCCTGACGATGGCGCCGACGCGGAGCGGCAAGGGCGTGGGTGCCGTGGTTCCCACGCTCCTGCGCTACCCCGGATCCGTGGTGGCCATGGACATCAAGGGGGAAAACTTCCACGTCACGCACGAGCAGAGAATGCGAGACGGCGGCGAGGTCTTCGTCCTTGATCCGTTCCGCGTGACAGGCGAGAAGCACAGCCTGCACGCGTTCGCCAATCCGCTCGATACGATCGATACCAAGGGCGTGGGGGCGACCCGGGCGCTGGATGATTGCAAGACGCTGGCGGAGATGCTCGTCGCGGAGGAAGGAAAGGAGAACAAGCACTTCTCCGATGAGGGGCGGTCGCTGCTCGCCTGCTTCATGCTCTACGTCTGCGACGAATACCACAGCCAGCGGCACGAACGCACGCTGATGAAGGTGCGCGAGCTGCTTACGCTGCCGGCGGAGAAGTTCACGGAGCGACTGAAGCAGATGTCGTTCAGCAACAATCCCCTCGTGCAGCGCGGGGTTGCCCGGCTGCTGCAGAAGGAGGAGCGGGAGCGCACGGCGGTGATCAGCACCGCCCAGCGGGGAATCGACTTCCTCGATTCGATTCCGATGGCGAACGTGCTGGTCCCGCCTCCCGGATCCCGGCTGGAGGACGAGGAAGACACCGCGCGTCCGCGCCAGGTGGACCTCTCGCTGCTCAAAAGCGAGAAGCCGATGACGATCTACCTCGTCATTCCGCCCGAGGCGCTGAAGACGCACGCGGCCTGGATCCGGATGATGATCGCGTGCATCAACAACATGATCACGCGCCTCCCGGGCCGCCCCACGCATCGCATCCTGATGCTCCTGGACGAGTTCGCGCAGCTCGGCCACATCCGCCCCGTGGTCGAGGGCATCAGCCTTGTTGGCGGGTATGGCGTGCTCTTCTGGATCATCATCCAGGACCTCGCCCAATTGAAGGGTCTGTACAAGGACAACTGGGAGACGATCTTCGCGAACTGCGACGTGAAGCAGTGTTTCGGCACGAACGACTGGAGTACGGCCGACCTGCTGTCGAAGATGACCGGCGAGACGACGGTGTTCACGGAGGGTGGCTCCTCCGGTAAGGGGCGCAGCTACGGCAAGAGCTCGGGGCACTCCACCAACTACGGGGAATCCGTCTCGGAAAAGGGGCGGCGGCTCGTCATGCCAGACGAGGTCATGCGCCTGCCGACGAGCAAGCAGCTGCTTTTCGTGAAGGGCAGCGCGCCTCTGCTCGTCAATAAGATCAACTACCTGACGGACCCGGATTTCCGCCGCTCCGGTAATAAGACGATGTTCGGGTCGAATCCGATGTACGACTAGCGAGGCGTTCCGCTGACGACCGGAGCGGCGCGTTCGGCGAGTCATCGGTTCCCTGCGCGGCCCTGCGGGCCGGACGCCAAGGGACGTGGAGATGCGGGTGTGGAATCGGATCTCAAGTCGTGCTTGGTGCCGGCCGCCTACTATCGGCGCAGCCAT
>DATING010000535.1:0-5407 GCA_035474555.1 Longimicrobium sp.
CCTGAGCGCCCACCCCGCTTTCCTTCTACTGCATGCTGCCCGAGCCGGCTTGGCTCAGGCGCAGGGCTCAACCGGCGTGCAGGCGATGCCGCAGCTGCCGCAGTCGGTGTACTGCGCGCTCGGGACCGGGCAGTCCACGTACGTGCAGGCGATGCCGCAGCTGGCGCACTCCGAGTAGTTCTTGCTCTTCTTGTCGGCGGCGACGGCGGAGTACGAGAGGTCGCCAGCGCCCTGAAGCGAGAACGACTCCACGTTCAGCGAGTCCAGCAAAAGCTTGATGCTCATAGGGGTGTGTCCTTGTCTGTGATTTGAGTGGGCCGCACGCCTGTCGCACGGCCGCCGCAAAGGTACCCGCGACCTCGTGACTTGGCAATTTGTTTGACGTAAAATAATGCGACCCGGAGACTTGCGACGACGATCCACAAGCAAGATGCACGAGTTGAACGCGCAGGTGGGACATTAATGCCGCACGGCCAGGCGCTTTTGAGTGTGTCTGCTACGGCTGAAGGTTTCAGAAAATAACGGCCGTGATGTTGGGCGAGGGAGGGGCCCATCTTCCAGCGCAAACGGAGAAGCGGGGTGGGCACCGTGTGTGTGCCCACCCCGCTTTCGTCATCCTGCCTGCTGCTCGACGAGCCTGCGATCAGCAGGGATCGACGGCCGTACAGGCGATGCCACAGCTGCCGCAGTCGGTGTAGTAGCGGCTGGGCTTTCCGATGAACTCGGACGAGACGGTCTCGGGGTTGTGGGTGGGGAAGGTCTCCACCACCAGCGTGTCCAGCGAGAGCTTCTTGTTCATGGATCTGTCCTTGCCCGTGTGTTCCGATCGTCCGCGCGCGAGCCGCGCGATTGCAGGTAACCTATTGTATTGATATAGACTTAGCAATAGGTGTGGCGGAAAAGGACACAAGTGCACGGGCCCGCTCCGGCCCTTCCGGCGAGGTGGGAAGCGAGATGGCACCAGAGTCCCATCCCTCATCCGTTCGCACGCTGGCGCGTTCCGGGCGATTCGCCTCGGCGCTCAGCGCAGTGCGGCGAGCGCGTCCTGGATGGGCGGGAGGAGGAACATCTCCTCCGTCTTGCAGTGGTCGTTGTCGGGGTCGTCCTTCGCGGGGTCGGGGGGAAAACGGATGTCCACGTCCGCCTCCGGCCGCGATCCCCACGCGCCGCCGATGGCGCCCACCAGCCCGCAGCTGGAAAGCCCGACGCCCGATCCCGCCCACACGTTGATCCACCGTCGCACCAGGCCCGGCTCCAGCGGGATGCGCGGCGCGGCGGGGCCGGACACCGGGTCCAGCGTCAGCAGCAGGTGCACGCCGCTGTCGGGCTGCATCGTGGCCGCGAGCTCGTAGGCGAAGTTGGCGCCGTAGCTGTGGCCAATGAGCACCACCGGCGCCCCCGCGGCGCGCGCCAGCACCTGCCGCCGCACCTCCGCCGCATCGTCCGTGTGCAGAAAGTAGAGCTTGCGGGTGCGCTCCCACTGCGCGTCGTAGGCGCAAAAGACGTTGAGCAGGTTGCGGTTCCAGTCGTCCAGCGCGCCGCCGATGAACACGACCAGGGGGCGCGCCGCATCGTCCTCGCCCGCGCAGGCGCCGTCCGTGCGCGTGTACCGCGCCGCCCCCGCCATCCCCCGCACGGCGATGGCGATGGTGCACGGATCGGTCACCGTGGCCGTGCCCGTGACGACGGACTCTGCGTTGCCGCGCCGGGCGACCTGCACGGGGAACGACGTCTGCCCCGCGGCGAGCGATCCGCGCCAGCGCACCTGCCGCGCCTGCGGGCAGCCGGCGGGCGCCTGGGCCACGGCCGTGAGCTCCGTGCCGGTCTGGTGCACGCGCACCGCCAGCGGCCGCCCGCAGACGAACTCGAACGGCGCCTGGTACTCCCCCGCCAGCTGCAGCGGCGCCTGCCGCAGCGAAGGCCGGATGTGCTGCGCCTGCCGCGCCGGGCACGTTTGCGCGTCCAGGATGGAGGCAAACGTCGTGACGGCGAGCAGGGCGAGGTGGAGTCTGTGTTTGATCATCTGCCTTGTTCTACAGCACTGCGGGAGGCTCTCTTACGCGACCGGAAGGATGGCAGATGATGTGCCGCAGCATGCTCCCGAAAACACATGGGCCGCACGATCAGTCGTGCGGCCCATGTGCGCCACGAGAGGCGGACTTACGATGCGCGGAGCAGTTCTTCTCCCAGGGCGCGCGAGACCTCGACCGGCCTGAAGCAATCCTCGGGGTACAGGTAGTCCTCTCCCGTCTCGTCCACGACGCGGATCCACCCGTCCCTCTCCGCGAGAGGGTCAGGCAACACCGCGTAGATCTTGTGGAGCGCGAGATCCATCTCGTGCTCGTCGGTCCGGATGCACACGACGAAGCGCTGATCGGCCGGCATGTTCTTGCTCATCGGCTTAGATAGGTCTTGATCTTCATCTTCCTTCTGCCGATACCGTGGGCCTCGTACCAGTGCAATTCCACCAGGCGCACCGCACCGTTTCTCATCTGAACGGTAGCGACACCTTTCTTCTTGCGCCAGCGTCCCGGGCCGAACAGCTCTCGCAATCCGGCGATCTCCCGGATGCCTGACCCTTCCGCAATGGTTTCGATGTTCCGGATCGCGCCGATGATCTCGAATTTCATGCCTCGCCGCCCTGGTCGCGTTCCCCATCCCGTTTGCTGGAAAATTCTAATCTCTCCTCCGTCCACAGTGTTAACCGGATTCCGCCACCGCGCGGACAGGATCTCGTGTATGCTCTGCCTTTGAAAGCATTTGCGCCAGGCTTTCGCGAACCGAGAATCGATGCACGTGGAGGGCGGCGGGTGCGACCGGCAGCGGCGTGGTGCGGGGGTGCTCTTTGGGATCGGCGGCGGGGACGCTAACTTGTGCGACTCCGCAGTTCGATAACGGCACCCGCCACCGTACGCACACGATCCCGTGGACCTGATTTCCGCACTGGAAGAGGCGCGCGCGGCCGAAAAGGCGCAGGCGCTCTTCTACCGCGCGCTGGCCGCCGAGGCCGAAGACCGCGGCGACGATGCCATGAGCGAGCGCTTCAACGAGCTGCACGCCGACGAGCAGCACCACGTGTCGCGCCTGAGCGTGCGCCTGATGGAGATGGGCGTCCAGCTGGCCGACATCGCCAACCTGCAGGGCGAGACGGTGGGGATGGACGGCTGGGAGGCCCCGGCCACCGCGCGCGAAAACGCGGAGGTGCTGCGCTACGAGCAGCTGCTGCACTCCGAGATGGACGCGGACACGCGGGCGCTGCTGGAAGAGATCCTGGACACGGAGCGGCACCACGCCGCGGAGCTGGGGGGCAAGTGGACGACGGCGTGATGCTGGGACTGCGCGGCCGCCGCGCACTGGTGACGGGCGGCTCCCGCGGCGTGGGCCGCGCGACCGTGCTCATGCTGGCGCGCGCCGGCGCGGACGTAGGCATTGGCTACCACAGCCGCCAGGCGGAGGCGCTCGCCGTCGCGGACCAGGCGCGGGCGCTGGGCGTGCGCGCGTTCGCCCAGGCGAGCGACGTATCCACGCCGTGGGGCGCGGAGATGCTCTTCGAGCGCTGCCTGGTGGAACTGGGGGGCGTGGACCTGTTCGTGGCCAACGCCGGGATTTGGGTGCCGGACGAGGTGCCCGTCTCGGCCATGACGGACGCGCAGTGGGACCGCACCATGGCGGCGAACCTGACCTCCGTGTTCCAGACCGTGCGGCTGGCCGCGCGCTTCGTGAGCGACGGCGGGCGCATCGTCATCGTCTCGTCCACGGCGGGGCAGCGCGGCGAGGCCCACCACGCGGACTACGCGGCCAGCAAGGGCGCCCTCATCTCCTTTACCAAGTCCGTGGCGGTGGAATTGGCGGAGCGCGACGTGACGGTGAACTGCGTGGCGCCGGGGTGGATCGACACGGAGATGGTGGAAAAGCCCATGTCCGAGGGGCGCGCCCGCATCGAGGCCAACATCCCCCTGGGCCGCATCGCCTCGGCGGACGACGTGGCGGGGCCCATCGTCTTCCTCTGCTCCACCCTGGCCCGCCACGTGACGGGCGAGGTCGTGAACGTGAACGGCGGGAGCGTGCTCTGTGGCTGACGACGGCAATCGTCCGCGCATCCTTCTCCTGGCGACGGGCGGCACCATCAGCATGAAGGTGGACGCCGCGCAGGGCGGTGCCGTGCCCACGCTCACGGGGCGCGAGATCATGGACTCGCTCCCCGGCGTGGAGGAGGTGGCGACGGTGGACGTGCGCGAGTTCGGGCGCTTTCCCGGGCCGCACATGACCATCGAGCGCATCTGGGAGCTGCGCGCCGCCGTCCTGGCCGCCCTGGACGAGGGCTACGACGCCGTGGTGGTGACGCACGGCACCGACACCATCGAGGAGACGGCGTACCTGCTGGACCGCTCGCTGGTCCCCGGCGCCCCCGTGGTCATTACCGGCGCCATGCGCAACTCGTCGGAGCTGTCGTGGGACGGGCCCGCCAACCTGATGGCCGCCATCGAGGTGGCCGCGGCCCCCGAGGCGCGCGGGCGGGGCACCATGGTGGTGCTGGACGAGGAGATCGTGCAGGGCGCGGAGGTGGTCAAGACGCACACGGAGGCCGCGGGGACCTTCGTCTCGCCCAACTGGGGCCCGCTGGGGGTCACGGACAAGGGGCGCGCGCACTTCTACCGCGAGTCGCGCCGCAAGCCCACGCTGGCGCCGGACGCGCCCGCGCTCCCCGTGGACCTGGTGAAGATCGTCGCGGGGATGGATGCGCGGCTGCTGGAGTGCTCGCTGGCCAGCGGCGCGCGCGGCATCGTGCTGGAGGCGCTGGGGCGGGGCAACGTGCCGCCGGACGTGGTGCCCGGCATCCGCCGCTGGACGGAGGCGGGGCGGCCCGTGGTCATCACCTCGCGCTCGCTGCGGGGGCGGGTGCTGGACACCTACGCCTACCCCGGCGGCGGCCACCAGCTGCGGGAGATGGGCGCCATCTTCGCGGACCACATGACGGGCCAGCAGGCGCGCATCGAGCTCATGCTGGCCATCGGCGTGCATGGCGACGACGTGCAGGCCATCCGCAGCGTGGTGGAGGCCGGGCGGTACGAGCACTGACGGCGGGGCGCTGGCCCCGCGGCCCGTTCCTTGGCGTTCCGGGCGGTGCGGCAGGGGCGGAGTCCCGGCCGGAGCGAATGAATTCGCCGCTGGAAAGGCACGAAGTCCGCCTTCGCGGACTGCACCGCAGCCTCGTTCGGTCCGCCCGTCGTTCAGTGCAGGCGTAGTGGACGCGGGCGTGGGTAGGAGCAGCGCGGGGCGGAGTCCCAGCCGGAGCGAGTGAATTCGCCGCTGGAAAATCGCGAAGTCCGCCTTTGCGGACGGCCCCGCAGCGGACTCGATCCGCCCATCATGGGAACGGCGGCGGCGGAAGGAATCGTGTCCGCCG
>DATING010000536.1:0-3168 GCA_035474555.1 Longimicrobium sp.
GCAGCACCAGGTGCACGGCCCCGCGCAGGTCCACGAAGCTTTCGTCACGCTGCCGCAGCCGCGGGGCCTCTGCCCTGTGGCGCGGGCTGAGCACCCACACGGTGGTCGTGCCGCGTTTGCTCTCGCCGCCCTCTTCCCACGGCAGCAGCCGAACCGTCAGCACCTTGTGCGGCGTGCGCTTGAGGCTGACCGAGAGCTCGCGGGCATCCGGCGGCGCCGGCCCGGCCTGCAGATCGGCTTTGCCGGACAGGGCACGCGCCAGGAGCCGCAATGCGGTCCGGAGCTCGGGGGGGATGGTGTTTCCTGCGGACATGGCCGTCTCCTTTCCAGGAAACGATCATCGTTTCCTGATTACGAAACAATATGAACGACGGGAAACAATCCGACAAGACTGCTGCTCCCGCCGCAGGCGCGGCGGGAGCCGTGCGCGATTGCTACTCTTCCACCACCGGTGCGATGCGGTCGCGGTCGGTATCGATGGCGCGCTCCACCCACAGCACCTGCACGAGCGTCCACGTCAGCATTACTAGCGGGATGGCCAGCAGGATGCCCAGGAACCCGAACAGGCTGCCGAACAGCACCAGGCCGAACAGGGTGACGAACGGATGCACCTCGGCGTTGCGCGACATGGCCCAGGGCGTGATCAGGTTCGCCTCGATCTGCTGGATGCCCAGCGCGGCGATGGCCGTCCACAGCGCCTTCTGCGGATCGTCCAGGAACGCGATGAGCACCGCCGTCAGCCCGCCCACCCACGGCCCGAAGAGCGGGATGAACTCGACCAGCCCGTTGAACATCCCCAGCACGATGGCGTTCGGCACGCCGATGACGAGCAGCGCCGCCGTGCTCAACAGCCCCACGCCGATCATGGCCATCCCCGTGCCCTTGGCCCACCCGATCAGCCGCTCGCCCAGCAGCTGAAAGATCCGGTACCACGCCAGCCGCAGCCCGTGCGGCACCACGCGCAGCATGGGGGTGAGCAGCCGCTCGTTGGGGTTGGCCAGCGCGAACAATCCGCCAAAGAACAGGATCAGGGGCACGAACAGGATCTCCAGCACCGTGGCCGCGCTCCCCATCATGTTGCCGCCGCTGCTGCCGCCCTGGAACATCTTCGTGGGGTCTGGGATGTTGACCTTCATCCCCGTCTTTTGCTGGATCTGCTGCTCCCACTTGGTGATCTGCTCCTCCAGTGCCGGGCCCGTCCCGATCACCCCGCGCGCCTGCTCGATGAGCAGCGGCATTCCCCACGCGAGCAGCGCCACCACCCCGCCCACCACCAGCAGCCCCACGCCCGCCGCCAGCCACGAGCGCTTTACGTGCAGCCGGCGGCGAACGGCGTTCAGGAGCACGGCCAGGATGGCGGCCGCGTAGCCCAGCAGGAACACCTGCGTGAGCTCGTCCCAGTAGCGGTACACGAGCGCCAGCAGAAAGGCGAGCCCCACCGCGCGGTAGATGTGCTGGGGCGTGATGCCCTCGGTGCGCCGAGGCGCGGCCGCGACGGCATCGGCGGGCACGCGCGCGGCGGCGTGGTCGGGTGTGTTGTGCTCAGCCATGGGTGTGTCGGGAGCCGGGGGGCGGAAAGCTGCGCTTCCAAATCGCACGCCGGGGGCAAGGAGCGCACCACGCGGGGCCGATACGCAATGCCGGCCCGTGCACGCACCGCACGGCGACCGATCCTGGATCGCTGAAACGGGATGCCACCCTGCGCCCGCGGGGGCCACCGCGGGCGAGTGGCCACGAAGCCGGTGTACGGGAGGTTCGTAGACCGCGGAATGGAGGAACGGTGCGGGAGATTCGCCCGCTGGCGGTTCAGCGCCGGGAGAGGGAGCCGGCGGTCGTCGCGAGGCGGAAAAGACGGCAGGCGGGGGGAGACGGCTCCCGACGTGCCGGCGTACGTGCTTCAGTCCTCTGCCGGTCCCGCCGCCTCGGCGGACTCTGCCAGCTCGGGCGGGCCGATCAGCGCGTGGACCGTTTTGATCAGGAGCGGGGGCATGCACGGCTTGGTGAGCAGCTCCGCGAACCCCTCCGCCACCATCCGGTCGCGGTCCACGGACAGCGCCATGGCCGTGAGCACCACCACGGGAATGTGCGACGTGCGCGGGTTCTCCTTGATCAGCCGCAGGGCCTGGCGCCCGTCCATCACGGGCATGGCGAGGTCCATCAATACCAGGTCCGGCAGGTGCTCCAGGGCGCACTCTACCGCCTCGCGTCCATTGGCTGCGCCCAGCGTGTGATACCCCTCGCGCGCGAGCACGGTGAGCAGCGCAAGCCGGTTGTCCTCGTGGTCGTCGGCGAGGAGGATGGTCCTGGGCATGGAGTGCGTCGGATGAAAACGCACCGGGCGAGTAGCCGCCGCGGCGTGTTGCACGTGTGGAAAAGGTACCGGATCGGACCCGCCACAACGCAAGATCAGCGCCTCACGGTTCACAGCGCGAACGTCGCTCACGTTCAGGCTTTGCACCAGCGGGCTGCTGCTCATCCGGCGCCGAACAGGTCTCCCTGCGGCGTGGCGGGATAGATGAGCCCGCCGTCCGGCTGCACCAGCGCGTGCGGCGAAAGCGCTGCCGGCGATGCGCGTCCCGGGCCCATGATGTCCAGCACGGGAACGCCGCGGGCCAGCAGCGCGTCCGTGATCAGGCGGCGATGGCAGCGCCAGGGCACCGCCTCGGCGCACATGATCGCGGGCCGGCCCGCCGCCGCGTCCGCCATCAGCCGCTCCAGCGCCGCGCGGAAGGGCGGCGTGGCCATGTAGTCGGCGTAGGCGCGAAAGGCGGCCACGCGCCACGCCGTGTTGGGCGAGGGTGCCGCGGAACGATCGGCCGCGCGCCGGCCGCCCAGCGCCTCCTCGTGGCGGTACGCGATCCCCGCGTCCGCCAGCGATGCCGCCAGCTCGTCGCGCCCGAACTGCGGATGGCGCCGCGAGCCGGGAAAGCGCCGCACGTCCACGATCAGCCCCACCCCGCTCGCCTGCAGCAGCGCGATGAACTCGCCGATCGTCCGCGTCGAGTGCCCGATGGTGAACACCGCCCCCGGCGGCACCGCCTCGTCCGTATCCAGATCTGTCGTTTCCACCAATCCCAACCCATTTGTTTTCCTGGGGGAGGCGCCGCCGGATCCATCCCACACCGCGATCTCCGGCGCCGACCGAAGGATCTACCGTCCCGCAATCGA
>DATING010000537.1:0-5273 GCA_035474555.1 Longimicrobium sp.
TCATCATGAAGATTTCCGTAGCCCGCGCGGACGCGGCGGGGCAGAAGACGCCCCTTCTGGTGGTTCCCGTGCTGGAGGGTGACGCGCAGGGCGCGGCCTTCCAGTCCCTGGACGGCGCGCTGGACGGGCAGCTCTCCACCCTCGTGTCCCGTGGCGACGCGAAGGGCGGCTTCGGCAAGACGGCGCTCGTCTTTCCCGCCGCGGGCAGCGCGGAGCGCGTGCTGCTCGTGGGCGTGGGCAAGGGCGAGGAGCTCACCCCCGAGCGCCTGCGCCGCGCCGCCGGCTCCGCCGCCAAGCAGGCCGGCAAGTCGCGCGCGGCCTCCGTCACCTTTGCCCTCCCCGTCTCCGCCATCGCCCCCGCCGAGGCCGCGCGGGCCGTGGCCGAGGGGCTGGTGCTGGGCGCGTACGACTTCAAGGAGCTCAAGGAGGCCGATCCCGACGGCGCGCCGGCGGTGACGCTGGAGTCCGCGACCATCCTTCTCGGCGAGGCCACGGACGAGTCCGCGGCGGCGGAAGGCGCGCGCATGGGCGAGATCATCGCCCGCGGCGAGAACCTGGCCCGCGACCTGGGCAACCGTCCCGGCAACATCGCCACGCCCACCTATCTCGCCGAGACCGCGGAGCGCATCGGCCGCGAGCACGGGATGAAGGTGACCGTGCTGGGGCCCAAGGAGCTGGAGGCGGAGGGGATGCGGGCGCTGCTCGCCGTGAGCCAGGGCTCGGCGGAGGAGCCGCGGATGATGATCCTGGAGCACCACGGCGGAAAGAAGGGCGACAAGCCGCTCGTCATCGTGGGCAAGGGGCTCACCTTCGACGCCGGCGGCATCTCCATCAAGCCCGCGCAGGGGATGGAGGACATGAAGTTCGACATGTGCGGCGGGGCGGGCACGCTCGGCGCCATGCAGGCCATCGCCGAGCTGAACCTGCCCATCAACGTGGTGGGCATCGTCCCCTCCAGCGAGAACCTGCTGGGCTCGAAGGCGATGAAGCCGGGCGACATCATCCGCGCGCACGGCGGCAAGACCATCGAGATCGTCAACACCGACGCCGAGGGCCGGCTGATCCTGGTGGACGCCATCTCGTACGCCAAGCGGTATGAGCCGGCCGCCATGCTGGACGCGGCCACGCTCACGGGCGCCTGCGTCATCGCCCTGGGCCACGCGGCCACGGGGGTGATGGGCAACGACGAGGCGCTGGTGCGCGAGGTGATCGCGGCGGGCGAGGCCACGGGCGAGCGCTGCTGGCAGCTCCCCATGTTCGACGACTACCGCGAGCAGATCAAGAGCGACTACGCGGACCTCAAGAACAGCGGCGGGCGCCCCGCGGGCACCATCACGGCCGCCTGGTTCCTCCGCGAGTTCGTGGGCGACTGGCCGTGGGTGCACCTGGACGTGGCCGGCACGGCGTACGGCGACGGCAAGGTCTCGTACCTCACCAAGGGCGCCACGGGCGTGCCGACGCGCATCTTCGTGCAGTGGGTGATGGACCGGGCCGCGGCGCAGACCGCCGCCGCGTGAGCCTGCGCCCCGTGCTCCGCCGCCTGCTCCCGGCCCTGGCCGGGCTCGCCGCCGCCGCGCACCTCGCGGCGGCGGACCTGCGCGCGCAGGACACCATCCCCGCGCCGCCCACGGACAGCACCGCCACCATCGCCATCCCGGGCGAGGCGGTGCGCGGCGACACCATCCCCGACGCGGCCAAGCCGGACTCCGTCCCGTCGGACAGCACGCGCCCGGCGCCCAACTTTCCCATCTACCCCGAGGCGCGGCAGTCCGGCTTCGCGGCGGCCAGCTGGGTGTTCGGCCCGCGGGAGCTGGGGCGCTTTCACGGCCTTACGGTCACGGAGCTGCTGGAGCGCATCCCGGGGCTGGTGATGACGCGCGGGGGAGGCGTGGGCCAGCCCAACGGTATCTCCGCCTTCTCGTCCGGGGGCGGGCGGCTGCGGGTGTTCATGGATGGATGGGAGATGCGCCCGCTGAGCGGCACGTCGCTCAACCTGGAGAACATCGCCCTGGTGGACCTGCAGGAGCTGCGCGTCACGCGGGGCCTGCAGGAAACGCGGGTGGAGATCCAGACGCTGCGGATGACGGACCGCCGCCCGTTCGCGCAGATCGAGGGCGGGGAAGGCGACTACGCCACGCGGATGCTGCGCGGCTTCTTCGGCCGACCCCTGGGCAACCGCTTCATGCTGCACATCGGCGTGGACATCGTGGAGTCGCAGGGGTTCCGGCGCCGCGAGGACTACACGGGCAACACGGGGCTGGCCCGGCTGAGCTACGCCTTTGCGCCGGAAAAGGCGCTGCAGGTGGAGTACCGGACGACGGGGATTGACGCGCAGCGGCAGGAAGGGTCGGAGGGGCTGCCGCGCGAGAGCCTTGACCGTGGCGAGCTGCTGCTGCGGGGACGCGGCCGCTTCTTCGGCCGTCCCTCCGTCTGCACGGACACCGCGGCCGCCGTCGCACCCGCGGCAGCTCCGGACGCGGACGCGGACGCGGATGTGGAGGCGGATGCGGATTCCGCCGCCTTGGCGACGGCGGCCCCCACCGCGCCGCGAGCGTGCCCGCAGACGGGCGGCGTGTGGCTGGACGGCGCCATCGGCCGCAGCTGGAGCGCGCCGCTGGAGGACGACAGCGTGTCGCTGGAGCGCGAGTCCCTACAGGCCATGCTTCGCGCCACGGTGGACGTGCCGCTGGGGACAGTGACGGGCACGGCCCGCGTGCACCGGGTGGACGAGGAGGGCTTCGCGGCCAACGCCACGGAGCTTTCCGCCCGGGCGGAGCTCACGCCCGTACCCTGGCTGGCGGCGTGGGGCGAGGTGCGCAGCCTGACCCACGGCGGGATCACGGGGCTGGAGCTGGAGGCGTCGGGCCGCGCGGGGCTTCCCGGCGGATTCACGGCCTTCGGCTCCATCGCCGCGGGGACGCGGGGGCTGCGCTTCTGGCGCGACTCCACGGTCGTCGTGCGCAACCTGGCCCGCGAGCTGAACCCGGCGGTGCAGGAGCTGGATACGCTGCCGGTGGTGCTCTTTCGGGACACCGAGTCCACGGCCAACGGCTTTCGCGCCGGGGCGGAGTGGACGCGCGGCAGCATCGTGGTGGGGGCGGCGTTCCTGGCGCAGGACGTGGATGCCGTCGTCCCCTACGGCTTCTGGTACGAGCGCGGGCTGGGACCGACGGAGGGCGGGACGGTGAGCGGGGTAGAGGCGTACGCGTCCATCCCCGTGGTCTGGCGGCAGCTGCGGCTGGACGCCACCTACACGGACTTCCTCACCCAACCCGCGCGGCCCTACCTGCCCGCGCGCTTTGGGCGGGCGGCGCTGGAGTACCACTGGATCTTCCGCGGGGGCAACCTGGAGCCCACCCTGCGCGCCGAGATGATCGCGCGGGGGCCGGCGCGGACGCTGGATCCGCTCACGGGCACGCTGGCCGCGAGCACCGAGCAGTATGCCATCTTCAACTTCCTGGTGCAGTTCCGCGTGCTGGACGTGCGGGCGTTCTGGCGGCTGGAGAACGCGTTCAACCGCGACAGCGCGTTCGACATTCCGGGCCTGACGCTCCCCGGCCAGCGGGCGCTGTTCGGCGTGCGGTGGTTCTTCCGGGACTGAACGGCGGAACTGCGGGGGACAGGTTACAGGTTACAGGTTACAGGTTACAGGTTACAGGTTACAGGGAACAGCCAGCAACGGCAGGGGTGCCGTTGCTGGCTTTTTCGTTTCGTACACCTGGATCGTGCGACGCGAATCGAGGGTCGTCGCGTCCCTCTCATCCCCGATCCAGGTCCGGATCGGGTAGAATGCCCGCCTGGGCAGTTTACGAATGCGCCGGAAGCTGATACTGTATCTGTAAGCCTCTACATCACAGGCATTTCCACGGGATCGACACCAATGAAGATTTCCATGCGTTCTCGCCTTCTCCCCGTGCTGGCGCTGGTGCTGGCCGCGGGCTGCGCCGACATCGGCCTGGGCTCCGGGGGAGGCGACGTCACCGGGCTCACCATCGAGGACGCGGGCGGCACCCCCCTCGTGACCGCGGGGGCGTCAGGCAGCGTCAGCGGCACCCTGACCGTGCCCCGCAACGGTACGCGCTCCGTGCGCATCAGCCTGACCGGTCCCGCCAGCGTGGTGGCGCCCGGGCTCGGGGAGAGCATCCGCGTCACCGTTCGCAACTCCACGCTCGTCCAATGGAACGAGACGGGTACGAGCACCGGCACGCTCAATGGCCGTGGGGCGGCCGGCAACACCACGCTCGTCGTCGACCTGATCAACGCGGGAACGGTCCAGTACACGTCGCCCGCCATCACCGTGCAGGTGACGTGACGGATGGAGCGGGGAGGGTGGATGAGGTGCGGCCGAGCCGGCTCCCGCCCCCGGCGATTGAAATCACGGCACCGAAAACGTGATGTCGGCCTTCGCCGACGGCTCGAGCCCCGATCGGGTGAGTGCACCGGCGCGAAGTTCGAGCAGTTGAAGCCCCGTTCGGCGAGCGCAGCGAGCCGAGACGGGGCTTACCGCTTTCCCAGCGGCGGCTTTAGCCGCTCAGGACGGATGCCTGCCCATTCGGCCGAAACTCTCTTGCCGCTCGCCCGGCACGAAGTTCAAGCCGTTGAAGCCCCACGCAGTTTGTGGGGCTTTCCGCAGTTGTTGCGGCGGCTTTAGCCGCTCAGGACGGATGCCGGCCCTGGATCTCGGTCCTCATCCCGCCCCGGTTCCTGGGGTCTGCCCACGCAAACGGCCCCGTCCTCTCATCGAGAACGGGGCCGCTTTTCTGCCGGGCGTGCACGCTGTCGTCCGGCTCAATCCCGCCGCGAGCCGTCGATCCTGCCCGTGCGTCAGTGGTCGTGGTGGGCGGGACAGCCGCAGTGGTTGCAGGACGCGTCGTGGCGCAGGCGGCCGCTCCACAGCATCCCGCCCGCGAGCAGCAATCCGCCCGTGACGCCCGCCGCCGCCTCTGCCGCGCCGTGCAGGCCGAGCAGCACCGAGGTCATCCACAGCAGCACGCCGGCCAGCATCGGCAGGAGCACGGCGAGGCGGCGGTGCGTGCGGATGCCGCTCCACGCAGCACCCGCGGCCAGCAGCGCGGAGACGCCCTGCACGAGCGGCTCGGCCTCGTGGCCCAGCCCCAGCGCCGGCACGGCCAGCACCAGCAGCGGCGATGCCACGCAGTGCGCGGCGCAGAGAAGCGGCAGCGCGGCGGCCCAGTCCAGTCCCCGGCGGCGTGCGGTGGTCTCCATCATCGGACAGTCGGTGCGATCTGCGGGAAAAACGAGCCGGGGGCGCG